>JAKBZR010000019.1 GCA_021842405.1 bacterium | reverse complement strand
TGCCTCGCCTGCACGAGAAATTCAATATCACTCATCCCGCCGGGTCCCAATTTCAAGTTCAAATCGGGTGAGTTTCTATCAACTCGTTCCGTTTCCACCCGATATTTCATCGCCTGAATCTCCGCCAGATCGTTTTCACTCAAAGGATGGTGGTAGACGTAGCTTTGCGTAATCTTTAGCCAGCGGCGAGCAGTACGCGCACTACCGGCAATCGGGCGCGCCCGGATGAGCGCCTGCCTCTCCCAGGTCTGCGCACTCTGCTCATAGTACTGAAGATAGCCGTCAATTCCACGCGCCAGCGCCCCGAATCGTCCTTCCGGCCGCAGCCGCGCATCTATCTCCACCATCGCGCTCCGAGCGCGCAATTCCGGAGCGGCCGAGACTATCTTTTCAGCCACCCGATTCGCGATTTCCGCTGCGTTGGGCAGCCGCTCATCGTAAACGAATAACAAATCCCAATCGGATAGATAGGCCAACTCCCGGCCGCCCAGCTTACCCATTCCAATAATGGCAACCGATTCGGCCGATTCCCTATCCACTGGAGCAAGCCCGACTATCACCCGCTCTAGTAAAGCCCGCAGTGCGCTCTCAGCCACCGAAGTCAGGTCAGTTGCCGTAATTTGCCAGGAGACCTCATCCCATACGTCCCGTGCCGATATCCGCAGCCATTCACGCAGCAAAAAGCGAGTCAATTCATCATAAAATGCGGCGCCCTTCCGGCCCTTCAACCGCCGATTTAGGGCATCGAGCAGTTCAGCGCGTCGCTTTGGCCGCTCCTCTAATATCTCCTCACTGACCAGCAGCTCCAACCACTCCAGGTGATTGGCGAGCACCTTAACCGTGTGTGGGCTACAGGCGGCCAGCCGAATGAGCCGGTTCATAAGCTCACTGCCCTCAATTAGGGAGGCATAGAGCGCGGCGCGATTGGGGACAGCCTGCGCCAGCTCCTCGATGCCCAGCAACGCGTTGTCGGGATCCGGACTGCGGGCTGCGGCTTCCAGCAAATGAGGGGCCAGACTTAAAAATCGCTGCTTTACATCGGGGCGGCTTAACCCGTACTCGGTGCCCACTGCGGCGGTTCGCAGGATTTGAAAAGCCCGGCTCGTTTCACGAAACCCGTTTGTGGACAGCCAGGCGCCCAGCTCGCGGCGGCTTGCCTCATCATCAATCGTGTCCACCAGGTCTTGGAGGCGGTTGGATGGCTGGTCGCCTTTTTTTTCGGCGCCGAATATAATCCTATCCGAATGCGCATGAACCCGGCTGCGGCGGCGCTCCATATCGGTTTCAAACGTTTCGAGATCGGGGTAGTTCATCCTTCGGGCTAAACGCCGGCGTTCATCCAGACCGGCGGGCAGCTTTTGCGTTTGAAGGTCGTAGAGAAGCTGAAGCCGGTGCTCCAAGGTTCTCAGCCAGATGTAATCGTCGGTCAGATCGCGAGCCGCCGTGTTGGCAAGCAGGCCGGCCTGCTGCAAGCACGTGATCGCCCTTAAAGTATTGGCGCACCGAATGCGGGGATGAGCGCCACCGTATTCAAGCTGCAGGATTTGGACGGCAAACTCGATATCACGGATGCCGCCGAAGCCGGTCTTAATGTTGCAATCGGTCTCATTTCGAATGGCGGCCCGCTTCTCAATGCGGCGTTTGTTCTGCTGAATCTCCTCTAAAAATCGAGGGCTGATATGGGGTTGGTACACAAATTCATCAATCATCCGCATGAAATCATCCCCGAGTTGGCGGCCGCCACCCACCGTCCGCGCTTTCAGCAACGATTGTCGCTCCCAACTTTCGGCCCAAGATTCGTAGTAGGCGCGGCTGCCAGCCATCGAACGGGCGATTGAGCCAAACCGCCCCTCCGGCCGCAAGCGCGTATCCACCCGAAATAACCGACCGCTAACCGTATCCTTCGACAGGAGGTCTACCAGTATTTCGGCGAGCTTTAGGTAGGCCGCTTCCTGTTTTTGCTCCGCCACCTGATCGGAGTAGATGAAGATCAAATCCACATCGGAACTGTAGTTCAGCTCCTCACCGCCTAACTTACCCATCCCGATCACCGCAAAATGCGTCAGCTCCACTGGGGTGCCGCTGCTGTTTAGATGGTCTACCGCCAGACGGGTGGTTTCGTGAATGCAGACATCGGCAAGCTGCGAAAACTCCCGCGCCGTTTCCGGCATATCAGCCAGCGATAAAATATCGCGTATTCCAATTCGCAGCATCTCCCGCTGTTTGAGGCGGCGCAACGAATCCATCCGCTGGTAAAAGTCGGTGGAGGCATTTATGATATTACTAACTTCTCGTTGGAGCGCTTGCCGCGAGCGATGCAGATTGGTAGGGTGCCCTCGAATGGCGTCACCCAACACGTTCACATACTCCGGGTTGGCGATGATGAGATCGGCAAAGTACTGGCTGGCGCCGGTTAAATAGAAGAAGGCGGTCAGCATCGAAGGGCTACGAGCGAGAGCATTAAAGTAGGTCACGCGCGAGCTCAATCGGGATGTCCACCGCTCCAAGTTGTTGAGCGCCCGATCCGGGTCCGGCGATTTGACCGCCGCCGCCAGCAGATTGGGCAGCAATTTCGCCACATCGTCATCGGTTACGCCCTGCCCGGCTAAAGCATGTAAGATCGCTCGTGCTCTCCTCGCGTCTTGAAATCCAGCCGCCAGCAGCTCTCTGTCTAACCGCTCATCGGCTGAAGGCGATGGTTGGTTGGATTTGAAGCCAGTACCGGTTGGATCCGCCATCTATTCGTTCTCACTCGTTCTTAGCGGAGCGACCGCTGCGACCCGCTCCTCCGCCCTGTGTTTCAGCGCCGGCTCGTCTGGCCTTAATCACGATGGGCGTTCCCTCATAACCATAAGCGCCGCGTATCCGATTTTCCAGATAACGCCGATAGGAAAAATGGAGGTGGTCGGGGTCGTTCACGAATAGCAACACGGTGGGAGGCTTCACCGCTGGCATTGTAGCGTAATAGATGTGAAAGGCGCGGCCGTGCTCCATGAGCGGGTGATCCTCTTCAGCCAGGCTGATGAGGCGGTTGAGTTCACCGGTCGGTATGCGAAGATGGAAGAACTCCGCCGCCGACAGTGCCGTATCCAACACCTCCCGAATGCTGAAACACTGGGCGGCGGAGACAAATACCAGCGGGGCATAGTGCAGGAATCCGCATTGTTTCCGCATGGCATCGGTGAACTCCAGAATCAGGCGGCGGTTTGGTGGCTTTCCATAAGTAATGCCTGGATCCACCCGATCCCACTTGTTCACCACCACCACGCACCCTCGGCCCATATCGTGAGCCAGCCCGCCAGCCCGCTTATCCCCATCGGTGAGAAATTCACTCGCATCGGTGACCAGCAGCGCAATATCACATCGTTCGATGGCGCTTTGAGCGCGCAAGAATGTGTAGTACTCCACCGAGCCCTGAATTTGACCGGCTCTCCGAATGCCGGCCGTGTCAATCAAAACGATGGGGCGGTCGTTGTAGGTGACCAAGGTATCCACCGCATCCCGTGTGGTGCCGGGTATCGGGCTTACGATTGCGCGCTCGGAACCAAGGATCGCATTCAGCAGGGAGGATTTGCCCACGTTGGGTCGCCCGATGATGGCTAATTTCAGGATGTCGTCCTCTAAATCGGAGGATGCTGGCTCCGGCTCGAAATGGCTGACGATCGAGTCCAGTAAGTCGGCTACGCCGTGTCCGTGTAATGAAGAAACGGTGTAAAGCTCTCCCAATCCCAATGAGTGAAACTCCACCGCATCCATCGCTAACTGTGAATTATCCACCTTGTTGGCCGCCAGCAAAACGGGACGGTCGGAGCCGCGCAACCGGTCGGCCACATCAATGTCGGTTGGAGTGAGTCCATCCTTCGCATCCACCATGAAGATAATGACGTTCGCCTCTTCAATGGCGATTTCAGCCTGCAACCGCACCTGCTCGGTTAGTGGATCGTCCGTATCCATTAGGATGCCGCCCGTATCCACCACAAAAAAATCGCGGCCGTTCCAGTTGGCGCTAGCATAGAGCCGATCGCGGGTGATGCCGGGCGTATCCTCCACAATGGCCACCCGCTTACCGACCAGCCGATTAAAGAGGGTGGATTTTCCGACGTTCGGACGGCCAACGATCGCAACCAAAGGTGGTGACATTGAAGCGCTCACTTTAAAAGGATGTTGTCAATCAGGCGGGTGCTTCCCAGCCGGATTGCGCCCAAGATGACGGTCGAGCGGTCAACGAGATCACACGGCTCCAGCGATTCGGCATCAGCCACCTCGATATAATCCACCTTGATCGTCGGCTCTTCAGACAGCAAATGAATGGCTCGTTCTTTGATCGCCGCCGCCGAACGCTCCCGCTGCTCAGCCAATTCAGCCGCTTGACGCAGCGCAAGATACAGATCCGGCGCCACCGTCCGCTCCTCCGGGCTCAGGAAAGCATTGCGGGATGACATGGCCAGCCCATCCGGCTCCCTCACGGTCGGCACCGGCACGATCTCCATATTGAAATTCAAGTCGGATACCATTCGCTGTATGAGGACGCACTGCTGGTAGTCCTTTTGGCCGAAATAGGCGCGTTGTGGCTGAACCAGATTGAAAAGCTTGGCACAGACGGTAGCAACCCCATCGAAATGTCCCGGCCTAATTTCACCTTCGTATCGGGACGAGATTTTCGGCAGCGAAATGTTGGTCTGAAAGCCTTCCGGGTACATCTCGGAAGCCGGCGGCGCAAACAGGGCATGAACGCCCAGATCGGCGGCCAACTGGCTGTCGCGATTGAAATCGCGGGGGTATTTCTCGAAATCCTCCTTAGGACCGAACTGGGTCGGGTTAACGAACAGGCTGACTATGGTGCAGTCGCCGTTTTCCAATGAGCGCCTCATCAGGGCGAGGTGTCCCTCGTGAAACGCGCCCATTGTCGGAACCAGGCCAACCGTCATTCGTTGCTCTCGGATTGAGCTGAGGTAGGCTCGCAAACCATGTATCGTATTGATAACTCTCATCGGTTCATTTCAACTCTTGAAGAGATATTAATGGGGACATCTATCAATAGACACAGAAGATTCACCCCCACCCTACCCCACCCCCTCAAGGGGGAGGGATACATTCCCCCTCTACAAACTTGGAGCGAGGATAGGGATGAGAGCCTTCCAACTGAATTATCCAGAGAACGGAATCTATTCATAATGTTAAATATATTACGGTCGGCGTAATAGGTACAATCGTCAACTACCAACCGCCTTTCTCATAAAACGGTTTTGCCGGACCTCCTCGGCATATTGAGAAACGGCCTGCTGGATCAACTCGCCCCCGTTGAGGTAGCGGTGGGCGTGGCGGAACTGCTGTTCCGGTATCAGGCCGATCAAATCATGCAGCACCTGAATTTGACCGTCGCAATCGGGTCCGGCGCCGATTCCGATGGTTGGGATGTGAAGCGTGCGGGTGACCTCGGCGGCCAGCGAATGGGGGATTAGCTCCAGCACCAGCGCAAAGGCGCCGGCCTCTTGCAAAGCCGCGGCGTCCTCCAGCAACCGATGGGCCGCCTGCTCATCCCGGGCCTGCTGGCGATGCCCGCCGAATACGTGAACCGATTGCGGCGTCATACCGAGATGACCCATAACCGGTATTCCCAGCGAGACCATTTTCTCGACTAGGGCGGCGCGAGCGCTTCCGCCCTCCAGCTTGACCGCCTGGCAGCCGGCCTCCTTGAGAAAGCGCCCCGCGTTCAAAACCCCCTCTCGATCATCCAGATGATACGATAAAAAGGGCATATCGGCCACCACCAGCGCCCGCTCCACCCCGCGGCTGACCGCGCCGGCGTGATGGATCATAGCGTCCATCGTGACGGGCAGGGTGGTTTCGTATCCCAACGAGGTGGTCGCCACTGAATCGCCGACCAGCACGATATCCACGCCGGCCGCATCCACCAGCCGCGCCATCGCCCAATCGTAGGCGGTGACGGCCACGATCTTTTCGCGGTTGCTTTTCGCCTCCGTGATCCGAGGCACGGTGACTTTGTTGTCCATATTACCTATCATTCTACTCCAGAGCGGCTTGGATTTCCAAAAAGCTGGTGAACAAACTGGTATTATACGACATGGTAAAATTTTCTCCATGTGATTGGATTGGGATTTAGTATTTCCCACGAAGAGGTTTTACCTTACTTCCGTTCTCGGATTTATTGTTTTCGAAAGGTATGATCTGTTGATGAAACTGGTAGAGCTCAAGATAGAGAACTTTCGCGGAATCCGCTCGTTGAATCTTCCTCTTGATGGGTTGACGGTGCTTATTGGCGAGAACAACACGGGCAAGTCAACCGTACTGGAAGCTATAAAGCTGGCTCTGACACGAAGCTTTGGCTTCCGACATGCCAGCCAATTTTCCGAATACGATTTTTATCTGGTTGATGCGAATGCCACGCCGCAAACGGCACAACCGATCAAAATTACCCTGCATTTCGCAGAGGAACAGGAAAATGAATGGCCTGATGCCATTATCCGGCAGATGAGTGAAGTAATTCAGTTGGAGGCGAATGGATTGTCCCATATCTGGTTACAGGCGGAAGGAGCTTTCAATCCTGATTCTGCATCGTTTGAAACAAAGCGGATCTTTCTCAATTCAAGCGGACATGAGTTAATACCCAAAAGCTCGACACCGCTCAATCTGATTTCAAATTTTGTTCCACTTTTTTTCCTTTCGGCGCTCCGCGATGCTTCGCAGGAGTTCGGACAGCGCGGGCAGTTCTGGTCCGGTTTCCTGAAATCAATCCAACTCCCCGACGATAAGCGGGAAGAACTCGAGAAGATGCTTCAAGAGGTCAACGACTCCGTCATCGGTGCAAACACGGGACTAGCAGAAGTCATGCAGAAAATCGCCGATGCCGGACGGATGGTTCAGTTGGCTTCGACAAATCCCGTAGTGTTGGAAGCAATTCCAACACGGGTATTCGATATGGTCGGAAAGATACAAGTACACCTGAAATCCGCCAGCGGCGCTAAACTTCCCCTTAATCGGCATGGTGAGGGAACCCAGAGCCTTTCAGTATTGATGCTCTTCCAAGCATTCGCAGCTACTAACCTTGCCGAAGCCTATACTCCTGAATCCACCGCAATTCTTTCGCTTGAAGAACCGGAAGCACACCTTCATCCTTCAGCGATACGCTCTCTTGGTTCATTTCTGGAAAGTATGTCCGGTCAAATTCTTGTTACGACACACTCCGGTGATCTTGTCTCTAAAGTTCCAATCAAGGCGATTCGTAGGCTATACAAAGATAATGGGGAAACGAGAGTAGGACGAATAGAAGATCATCATCTGACTCCTCGTGAGATTCAGGCGATAAACTACAGCATTCGTATCACAAGAGGATATTATCTGTTCTCTCGCTGCTGGCTACTGGTGGAAGGGGAATCCGATTTTCATCTTATGCCCCTGCTTTTTGAAATAATGGGATATTCTCAGGATCAGACCAGCATTTCTGTTGTCGAAATTAGCCAAGCTATAGACAAAGGCGAACCTTTTATCAAATTTGCGAAAGCATTAGGTATACAGTGGTTCTTGATGGCTGATGGCGATGCAGCCGGAAATAATTATATCAATCGTGCAAATAGTTATCTTGAAAGTGGTGAAACTCTTGCTGATCGAGCTCGGACATTGGTTCATCCAGATATAGAACAAGAATTCTGGTACAATGGGTATAATAATTTTATAACTAACATGGTACCCTCTTCAGACCAAAATCATATTACTACCCAAGCGGCTGGCGATACTGTCAAGAAGGCTGATCTGTTGATTAAGGCGGCCATTAAGCAGGTCGGAGGTAAACCTGCCTTTGCTCAAGCATTGGCAACGGAGATTCGACAACGCAGTGTCGACGCCATTCCCCAGACTATTCGAGACATCATCACCCGTGTCGTCCAATTGGCCGGAGGTTAATATGCTCGATTTATCCTCACTGAACGAAAACCAGCGTGAAGCCGTATTGTGGAACAAAGGGCCTCTTCTGGTTTTGGCTGGTCCTGGCTCAGGCAAGACACGAGTTCTGACTTACCGTATTGCCCGAATCCTTGAGGAATCCAAAGGCCAGTATTTCAGAATCCTTGCACTAACCTTTACCAACAAGGCCGCCGCTGAGATGCGTAGCAGGGTCGAAGAACTGGTTCCCAAAGAATTCAGTCGCGTGCGACTTACAACCTTTCATTCCTATGCGGCTGAACTTCTTCAGCAGCATGGCAACCATCTCAGTTTCCGTCCGGATTTCCAGATACTTTCGAATGATGCCGATCGAGAAGCCTTGCTTGATGATGTTCTGGAGCAATTACGAAAGGACCTTTCCACTTCGCTGCCTGAACATTTCATGGCTGCCCAACTTCTTCCAGCGGTTACCAGACTTCTTGATCAGTGTGTTCCCTCGGAGGAGGCGGAAGTTTTACTTCAGCAATCCAATGTAGAAAACGCCATCTCATTGGCACGGGTCTACACTGCCTACAGGGAAGCACTTCGTCACACAAATTCCCTCGATTTTCCCAGTCTGATCGCCGAATCTCTTGACCTTCTGAGTAAACATCCCTTCCTCGTCAAGCACATCCGGAAAGTTTATAAACATATCCTTGTTGATGAGTTTCAGGATACTAATCATTCGCAATACCGGATTCTCTCTCTTATCGCGAAGCCTGACTCCTCCACGTTGTTTGTTGTGGCGGATGATGATCAGATTATCTATCAATGGAACGGCGCAAGTCCCAAGTGGATTCAATCGCTACGTGACGATTTCTCCATTTCTGAATTGCAACTTCCGGAAAACTACCGTTGTCCACGTCTCGTTATTGAACTTGCCAATGCATTGATTGAGAAAAATCTCAATCGATCCGCTGGCAAGAAGCCGTTAACGGCTGTCAAACAGGGCGAAAGCGGAAGTGTCGTGCGTGTCTTCCATTTTGGCAACATTGATGAAGAAATCGCGTGGCTTGCAGAGGACATAGCACAGAAAGAACCGCAAGATCGTGTAAACTGCGTCGTGCTTGCAAGGACGAAGAGACTTGTGGAATTGGCGGGGCACAAACTTGAAGAATCATGTATTCCAGTTTATTTTGCAGCCCGCAAAGATGAGTTCAGAAGTGCCCCGCTCAGGATGCTGCATGCTATCCTTCGTCTCGTAAATTCGAAAGAAGACAAACAATCTCTCGCGCGGCTTTCAAAGGCGTTTTATGAAATTGAAGGTATACGCGTAGAAGTGCCCCCGGTTCTCTCCCGCGCATCTGCAGATGGAGAGGACTTTTTGCGTGCATGGTTGAATGAGGTAAGACGCCGGGAAGTCTTGGAGAAGAAAACGCGAGACTTACTTGATGCCGGCATCAAGCCGTTACTTACTTCACTAAATTACCGCGACTTCGCGAATAAACTATTGGTGTGGGCGACTGAATTGCAAGATGGAATACAGCAAGAGGAGAGCGCGTTCAATGAATTTGAGGAAGAGCGTGAAGTCTGGATGCAGATTCTGTCGGAGGTCACCAAGAAGTTCGAAGGTGAAGAAGTAAGCCTTCATCAGTTCCTTCACGAACTCGACCTTACATCCAAAACACCGTTGAAACCACCAGATGCCATTCCGTGTTTCACCATTCATGCGTCAAAGGGCATGGAATTTGGGCATGTCTATCTGATAGGGATGGTAGAGGATCAACTTCCTAGTTGGGCTGCCGTGAAGAAGGGTGACCATTCGCTTGAGATGCAGGAAGAACGGCGTAACTGCTTCGTTGCAATAACGCGTGCTCAAGAGAGTTTAACATTAACTTTTTCGGCGCAAGTTTTTGGATGGCAAAAACAGCCTTCGAGATTTCTTATTGAAATGGGGATTGAATTGTAGCGTTATATGAAATAAGCGTATTGTTAGATGAACCCATGCCTATCAACGGTTGCACCGGAGAGCAATCCCAGGCAAATACACTTGAATTATGCATAAAAAACCGATTTGAACGGTTCGACGAATGGGGGGAACTTCACGACCCCTGTGTAATCCATGATCCAATAAAAACCCACCGAATCGAAAAGGACACTCACTTTATGGCTTTTAAAATCGGCAGAAGGCAGTTCCTCTCCGGCATCCTCTTTTCGGGCGCCGCAAAAGCGCTCGCACCTCACCTCGGGATTGATCGCAATCATTCAATTCAAAGTGATCCCCCTCGTTCAGTTGAGACGCCGGCCGAAACCGCGCTGGGGAAGCGGCGCATCCTCTCTCTGGACGGCCGATGGGAGATCGCGCAGGGCGGCATGGATACCGAGCCGACGGAATACGCCGCCACGGTGCCGGTTCCGGGTTTGGCCGACTTGGCGGCGCCGGCCTTCCAGAATGTCGGGGTGGAAAGTCCGGAGCGCCAGGCCTTCTGGTATCGCCGCCGCTTCTTGTTAAAGGGGCCGGTTTCGGTCGCTCAATTAAAAGTCAACAAGGCGCAGTTCGGCGCCAAAGTTTGGGTGAACGGAGCGCCGGCCGGGGAGCATCTGGGCTGTTTCACGCCGGGTCGGTTCGACGTATCCCGGCTGTTGCGCGCCGACGCCGAAAACACGATCGTCATCCGGATCGGCGCCTGGAAAAACGCGCTGCCGGATTGGGTTCCGCCGGGGACCGACTACGAGCGCATAAAATGGATTCCTGGCATTTACGACTCGGTCTCTTTGACGTTAATGGAATCCCCCTTCATAACCGGCCTTCAGGTCGCGCCGAATATCGAGAAGAGCCGCATCGAGGTTCAGGTCAGCCTGCAAAATAGCGAGCCAACGACCGCGCGACCCAACATCCAGTTTTCAGTGCGGGAGTGGAAAAGCGGGCAACCTGCTGCAAAATCGGAGACTAAATCGGTTGAAATTGGCCCGAATTCGGGAAAGACCATCACCACATCCATCCACCTGGAGAATCCGACGCACTGGTCGCCGGAGAATCCCTTTCTCTACGTTTTGCGGTGTGACACCGGCGCCGATACGCTGGAGGCGCGCTTCGGCATGCGCGAGTATCACAATGATGTGCGGAGCGGTTATGTGCGGTTGAATGGGATGACCTACTTTCTGCGCGGCAGCAATTTTTGCATGTTCCGCTTTTTTGAGGATCCGAAGCGTGCTGGCCTGCCGTGGGATAGGGAGTGGGTACGGAAACTGCTGGAGCTGCCCAAGCGAGAGCTTCACTTAAACTCGGCGCGGGTCTGCATCGCGCCGTTTCCCGAGTTCTGGTACGATCTCGCCGACGAGATCGGCTGGCTCCTCCAAGATGAGTACCCGATCTGGGGCTTCGATGAGCGCTGGAGCGACCAGGAGCTGATCACCGAATTTCGGGAGTGGCTGCAGGAGCGGTGGAATCATCCCTCGATCGTGGTTTGGGATGCATGCAATGAGACCCTCGAACCGAGGCTGGCGAAAATCATCGAGACGGTGCGCCCGATGGATCTCTCCAACCGGCCATGGGATAACGGCTATTCCCCGCCCATCCAAATCGGCGACGCAGTGGAGGTTCACCCCTACCTCTACATCCGCGACGGCTTCCGACTCTATGAGCTGGGCAGCGCGCTCGAAAAAAAGCAGGTTGATACCATTTTACGCCCCTCGCCGGTCGTCATCAACGAGTACGACTGGCTCTGGGTCAACCGGGATGGAACGCCCACCCGCCTCACCGAAGCGCTATACGCGGCGCGATTGGGACCCGACGCCGCCCCGGCCGAGCGGTGGGAGTTTTGCGCCTACCACTATGCGGTGTTGACTGAATTCTGGCGCGCCACTCGATTGGCGGCCGCCGTCCAGTACTTCTGTTATTTAACCTACTCCAGACCGGGCGGGCAAACCAGCGACAATTTCGTGGACATACAGAATTTGACGCTGGAGCCCCGATTTCGGGAGTATATGCGGAACGCCGAATCGCCGCTGGGTGTCATGATTGACGACTACACCGAGAAGGTGGGGTCGGGCGTCAAGCGATCCGTTCGAATCATCATCACCAACGATCTTTATCGGCGGCGCGGCGGTCGCATTCGGTTTAAGATAACCGATCCTTCCGAATCGCGCACGCTCTGGGAGACCACCACGCCCTTCGAGGTCGAGCCGCTCGGCCAACAGATAAAGCAGATACCGGCCGAATATCCGGTACCGCTAGGCCGTTATCATCTGGTAGCGGATATGGCTGCCAAAACGGGCGAGACGGTGAAAAGCTTCCGCAAATTTGAGGTCATCTCATCGGAGGAAGCGCAAAGGCTAACCGATCTGGCGCTGGGCTGCCGAAC
Source organism: bacterium (assembly GCA_021842405.1). GTDB lineage: Bacteria > Armatimonadota > Chthonomonadetes > Chthonomonadales > JAMCWF01 > JAMCWF01. The sequence continues at coordinate 31,042 of JAKBZR010000019.1, read as the reverse complement.
CTCCGCATCCTCATTTATCAACGATGCCCGCGGCGACTACCCGCCCCGATTTGCGGTGGATGGCTCCTGGTTCAGCCGCTGGTCCTCACAATTCAGCGACCCGCAATGGCTGGCGGTAGACCTGGGCCGCGTTCAGCAGATCAGCCGCGTCGTGCTGTATTGGGAGACCGCCTATGGAAAGAGTTATCGCATTCAGGTCTCAACCGACGGCAAGCGCTGGCAGAACGTTTACTCCACCCACAGCGGAAAAGGCGGCATCGAGACGATCCGGTTTCAGCCGGTAGAGGCCCGCTGGGTGAGGATGGACGGAATAGCGCGCGGCACCCAATTCGGCTACTCGTTATGGGAGTTCCAGGTTTTTGCGAGGTAACAGTTCAGTTTAAGGTAGAAGGCGAGGATGGGGTGCGACGTAGTAATCGCCAAGACCCAGTCCGGATCCCCTCCCCCGTTGACGGGGGAGGGCCGGGGTGGGGGTGCATCCAATATGGTCGTAAATGATTCCCGTAAAACTGAACTCTTTCTCGCCCACATAAGAGTTCAGTTCTCTGGGTAATTTAGGCAGAAGTCCCTCACTCCCTGTCTGCCGCCAGGCAGACAACTCTTTTCCCAATTCTGTGAGAGTGCTGGGGGAAGAGATTGCTTCGCTTCGCTCGCAATGACACCCTCCCCCTTAAGTGGTTGTTGAAAAAGTCGGTGTATCCTGCCACTTCGTCATTCCCGCATGGCTCCACTCCAGTGGAGTGGATGGCGGGAATCCAGTTCCCTGTCTAGCGGCTTGCCGGGATGCGGATGTTCACCTGCCATTGCGAGAAGTCGCAAAGCGACGAAGCAATCTGATTATTACCAATGGGGAATTGTTTCGCTCGCACGGCTTGCCGGGTCGCTCATTTCGATCGGTAAAGATGGACTGGATTCCCGCGTTCGCGGGAATGACGAAGCGGCGGGTTTCAACCACTTTTGCAACAACCACCTAAACCCTAGGGGAGTGGATTCCCGCGTTCGCGGGAATGACTAAACGGCGAGTTTCAACCACTTTTGCAACAACCACCGAAACCCTAGGGGAGTGGATTCCCGCGTTCGCGGGAATGACTAAACGGCGAGTTTCAACCACTTTTGCAACAACCACCGAAACCCTAAAGGTTTTGAAAACCTTTAGGGTTTCACCCCAATGTGTGTATGGGCCACTCCCTCCCCGCAAGCGGAGAGGGAGTGGGAGTTTAGCGGCGATGCTTTTATCTTGCCCCCCAGTCCCTCTTAATCCCCTCCCCCGTTTACGGGGGAGGGTTAGGGTGGGGGTGCATCCAATATGGTCGTAAATGATTCCCGCAAAGCTGAACTTTTTCCTCAATAGGTATAATACCGGTAAACTATTTCGCCTGATTAAGGGTATGAGTGAATGAGTTCAGTTCTCTGGGTAATTTAGGCAGCAGGCTCTTATCCCTATAGCAATAATCAATTCCCTCCCCCTTAAAGGGGGAGGGTCAGGGTGGGGGTGCATCCAATATTATCATAAATTATCCCCGTAGAACTGAACTCTCTCGATTAAGGAGATTTAAGGCATGATCCCGGTTGTAACCTCCCGATTGCGAACCCGACCGGTGAGGGTAGGCAATGTCACTATCGGCGGCGATAATCCGATAGTCGTACAAACCATGATCACGGAGGAGACCCGCAACGTGGCCGGCTGTGTGGAGCAGATCGTCGCCGCCTATCGCGCCGGTGCCGAAATCGTGAGGGTCACAACCCCTTCCATGCAGGAGGCGCAATGCCTCGGTGAAATCCGGGCTGAGTTGAAGCGGCGCGGCGTGGAGGTTCCACTGGTGGCCGATGTCCACCATCAGGGCAGCGCAATTGCGGTCGAGGTGGCCCGCACCGTGGATAAAGTCCGTATCAACCCGGGACTGTTCGTCTTTCGCAAGCCGGTTCGGCGCACCGAAGACTACTCGCAGGCTGAGATTGATGCCGAGTTGGAGGAGATCGAGCGGGAACTGCTGCCGGTTATCCGCGCCTGCAAGGAGCGGGATATCGCCATGCGCATCGGAGTCAACCATGGCAGCTTGGCCGAGCGATTGACCGTGACCTATGGGGACACCCCGGAAGGGATGGTTCAGTCGGCGATGGAGTACATCGAGATTTGCGAGCGGCACGATTTCCGCAATCTAGTCATCTCGCTGAAGGCCAGCCGGGTACCGATTATGATCCAGGCCAACCGGTTGATGGCCCAGCGGATGCGGGAGCGCGGCGCCGTCTATCCGCTCCATCTCGGCGTGACGGAGGCGGGTGACGGCGAGTACGCCCGCATCAAGAGCACCACCGGCATCGGCACCCTGCTGGCGGAGGGCATCGGCGATACCATTCGGGTATCGCTGGCGGAAGATCCCCTTAATGAACTGCCGGTTTGCTATGACATCCTGCAATCGCTCAATCTGCGTAAAACCAAGGTCGAGTTTATCGCCTGCCCCTCCTGCGGCCGCACCAAGTTCGATCTGCCGACCGTTCTGGCTCAGGTCAAGCGGGCAACCGGGCATTTGGTCGGCTTGGACATCGCGGTGATGGGCTGCATCGTGAACGGTCCCGGCGAGATGGCCGATGCCGACTACGGATACGTGGGCAAAGCGGGCGGCGTGATTGCGCTCTACCGCGGCCGCGAGATGGTAAAGACCGGTATCCCGCAGGAGCGCGGGGTGGAGGAGCTGATCAATTTAATCAAGTCGGACGGCCGCTGGGTGGATACTCCCGATTCGCTTGACGACCTGCTGGGCGGCGTCACCTACAACCAGCGGATCAAGACGAGCATCCCGCTGACTCCCACCGCTTAACGATCGGCAGTCAGCCCTTCTTCAATTGCGGTTCCCCCTCGCCACAATTTGTATAGCCAGAAGACATGGGTTACACATTCCTCCGATTTATACCAGAACATGGAGAAGGGCTAGAGTGGGACCGTATTCTTCACCGGTTTGGCTATCGCTCTCAGTTTGTTGGAACCTCGAAGCGTCCCTCCGTGTATTTTGCCCAATCAGAAGGCGGATTGGGCCGCTTTCAGCCGATCAGCGCCTTCACCGTCTCACTCGCCTTCTGGAGCATAAAGCCCTGCTCGCTCGCCACCGCGATAAAATGCCAGCCCTCAGCCAATCGCTTGCGCGCCAGCTCCACATCCCCCACGTGAATGCCGGAGGCGACATGGTGGCGGTCGGCCGCCTCCCTTACAGCCCGTAAAGCCTCAACGAATCGGGGATCATCGGTATCCATCGCCGGCCGACAGCCCATCGAGGCGAGCAGATCGTTCGGTCCCACAAATGCCACATCAATGCCCGGCACGCCGAGAATCTCATCGCATCGCTCCACCGCACTGAGGTGCTCGATCTGAATCGCGACTAAAATCTCATTGTTCGCTTTTTGATAATATTCGGTCGAGGTTGCTTCGAAGTTAAGCGTGTGCATGCCGCCTCCCACGCTGCGCTGCCCGAGAGGCGGGTATTTGGCGGAAGCGACGGCCTGCTCGGCTTCAGCCGTAGAGCAGATCATCGGGAAGATCAATCCGAAAGCGCCGGCATCCAACGCCCGCTTGGCGCACTCCGGGCGGTTGGCGGGAACGCGGGCCAGCGGAACCCCTCCCGCATCGGCAACCGCTCCAAAAATTAGGGCGGCCGTTTCCCAGTTTACGGCGCTGTGCTCGATATCGAGCGTGAGCCAGTGAAAGCCTACCCGCGCCATGTAGCGGGCGGCGGCCGGGCTGAACAGGGAAAGCCAGGTTCCGATTTGCGGAGTTTCGGACGACAGGGCGCTCTTTACGGTGTTAGTCCTCATAGTTAAAATGGCTCCTTCGAAATGGGTGATTTGCATCGAATGCGCAGATCAGACCGAATGCGCAGGCTGGAATACCTATACCAACAACTCATTTTAGCCGATAACCCCGCTATTCCTGCCCAACCGGATCGGAAAGAGTTCAGTTCTGTGGGAATGATTTTCGTTCGACCCCCACCCTAACCCTCCCCCTCGCAACCGTTCCGAACTCCTTCCCCCTCCTAGGGGGAAGGGCGGGATGGGGGTTGACGGGTGTACTCTAATGATTACCCTTGTTTCTTCCATTGATTGACTCGTACCCCATCCTGGCCTGGGAGAAGAAGGGGGGCTTGGGAGTGCATTAGGCCGACCCCCATCCTAGCCTTCCCCCTCGGAGGGGGAAGGGATCCGGACTGGGTCTTGGCGATTACTGCGTCGCACCCCATCCTTGCCTTCCACCTTAAACTTGTCCTACTCTCTTCCTCCTCGCAACCGTTCCGTGCTCCTTCCCCCTCCCAGGGGGAAGGTCGGGATGGGGGTCAAGACACACCACCCTGCAACACCCGCCTAAATTACCCAGAGAACTGAGCTCATTCCCGGATCGCCCTAACCGATCAGCCGTTCAGGTAGACTACATGGGATATGGCGTTTTCACATAATCCATTGGGAGAGGGAAACGGATGCGCGTTTTGTACATTGATATCGATTCGCAAAGAGCGGACCACTTGGGATGTTACGGTTACCATCGCCGCACCAGCCCCAACATTGACCGGATCGCGTCGGAGGGGGTTCGGTTTGAAAACTTTTACGCCTCCGATGCGCCCTGCCTACCCAGTCGAACCGCTCTGTTCGGCGGCCGTTTTGGGATTCATAATGGGGTCATCAACCACGGCGGATTGGCGGCCGATCCGTTTTTGCAGGGGATAAACCGCGGCTTTCAGTCGCAATTGGGGCATTCCAGTTGGATGCACTGCCTGCGGCAGGCCGGGCTTAAGACGGTTACGGTCAGTCCTTTCGGTGAGCGGCACTCCGCCTGGCACTGGTACGCAAATTTTTCGGAGGTTTACAATCCCGGTCAGGGTGGCATGGAGCGCGCCGACGAGGTAGCGCCCATCGCGTTGGACTGGCTGCAGCGCAACGGAAGGCAGGACAACTGGTTTTTGCATGTGAACTTTTGGGACCCACACGGCCCCTATCGGACACCGAAAGAGTTCGGCGACCCCTTCAAGGATGAGCCGGCGCCGGACTGGTTGAGCGAGGAGGTCCGGCAGCGGCACTGGCGCAACTGCGGGCCGCACTCCGCACAAGAGGTCGCTGGATTTGGGCCGGCTGGCGAGTGGGCCAAGCAGTGGCCGAGATGGCCCACTCTGATGGATTCAATGGATGCGGTCAAGCGGATGTTTGACGGCTACGACACCGGCGTCTTATACGCTGACCACTACATCGGCCGTCTTTTCGACAAATTGGCGGATCTGGGCGTTTTAGATGAGACCGCCATCATCATCTCAGCCGATCACGGGGAGAACCTGGGTGAGCTCAACATTTACGGGGATCACCAGACCGCCGATCAAATCACGACTCGGCTGCCCTTGATCATTCGGTGGCCCGGGATCACCCATTCCGGCGATGCAAGGGTGGATCGGGCGCTGCACTATCACGTGGATATGGCGGCAACCGTGGTGGAGCTGCTGGGCAAAGCGGTGCCGGGGCACTGGGACGGTGAGAGCTTCGCCGAAGCGTTTAAAAACGGAGCCGAGCGGGGCCGGCCCTACTTAGTGGTTTCACAAGGTGCGTGGAGCTGCCAGCGGGCGGTGCGCTTTGAGGACTACCTCTGTATTCGAAGCTATCACGACGGCTACCATGGCTTCCCGGATACCATGCTCTTCGATATCGAGGCGGATCCGCATGAGCAGTCCGACCTCGCCGATAAAAAACCGGAGGTCACCCAGCGTGCGCTCTCTATGCTGGAGACCTGGCACATGGAGATGATGCGGCGCTCCACCAGCGCCACCGATCCTATGTGGACCGTTATCGGGGAGGGCGGTCCCTGGCATGTGCGGGGCGAGCTGCCAGCCTATCTGAATCGACTGAAAGAAACCGGGCGAAGCGATTGGGCCGATCTGCTTGCCGCGCGGCATCGAATCTGAAATTGGAATTCAACAGCCTTTGATTATGATAGGGGCCTCCGGTTGGAAGCCCCTATCATTCCGCTCTCACATTGAAACATCTGCCTTTCGATTCAGACAGGCAGTTCCGCAATGGATACGACCGGTTCGGGTCGCTTGCTGAGAGGAGCTATTTTGCGGCCACCTTACCGGCCACCTTTTCCTTTTTGTTTTTGTTGCCGCTTCGCCGGTATGGAGATCGCAACACGATCTCTTTCGCATTCAATCCGGCAGCAGTCAATGCTCGATCCCAGGTTTTAAAGCGTCGGCGGGCTGCGGTAATCAGCGTGATGTCGGCTTGCTCTACGCTCTTTGCGTTCAGGCTCTTACCTTCCGCATGCATGGACTGAAGTTTCCTGATCACCGTGTCGTGATCCCAGCGCTGATACCGCCGAATCACATCATAGTCAAGGCCAGCCGCGTGAATGGCAGCGCGCCAGGAACCGAAATGTACCTGCTTGGTTGCTGCGGCCGCGAGTTGTGGATCGAGGGCGGAGCTCACACGCCGCCAGCTTAAATCCTCTCCCCGTTTATGCAGTTCCTGGATACGCTCGATGATCCGCTCTCGGGTCCAACGCCGATATTTCCGTACCGAATCGTAGTCGATCTGGGCGTACTCCACCGCGCTACGCCAAGAGCCGAAGTATCGGGCAGCGGCGCGCAGAAGCGCAATGTAACTCCGGCTGATGGTTGAATAGTTAAGATCCTGCCCGGCTTCGTGTAAAGCGTGAATCTCGGCTGCAATAGACTCCTTATCCCACTTTCGCACTCAATTCTTCCCCTTTCTATCTTGGGACGGAACGCACCTACGTTTTGGGTGATGATACTTTCCTCAACCAGTGCCCTTCTGATAAGCGAATTTCAGGTTTCCAGTTGATGATGCGCCCTTTCAGGTATCATACGCTAGAAAGAATAGACCAATTCACGCTGGGGAGTCAACTGGATGAGCGTGAAACCAGCGGTTTTTCAAGGGGATGCCCAATCAATGTTTCGATTGAGTCCCCGATTGGTGGTTGAAGACCGCGGCTTTACCGATAACAATGACAAGAATGGATCGCTGAACCGTCCTATCGTCGGCCATCCATCGAGAGGAGCCATCATTGCCAACTTTTTCGGATCGCCTTGTATGCCCGAGTTGCGGCGCGAACAATTTTAATACGGTCAGCCAGTGCTGGCGATGTGGCGCGGCCTTGAATCCCATATCCCAAACCAGTGCACCGCACGCACCCAATCAACCCCCCTATGCGGCGGATCGGGTGCCCCCGGCTAAACCGATGCAAGCAAGCCTTCTCGACGAGGCGGCCGCCAATCGTTCGGCGATGTGGATGGGATTGCTTTTCCCCTACTTCGGCTTGCCGATCGGGATGGCCTTTATCATGTGCGGGGATCCTTTCCGTATAAGGGTTGGACGGGTTTGTATCTTTTGGAGCATGATATCCGGCGTCATTCAGACGATACTTTTTATGCTGGCCGGAGCGGCCTTCATTTCAAGTTTTGGATCGCTGGGAAGTGTTTTGAAATCGCAGTTGCACCAGCAGAGTCTGGGAGGTGGCGGATTGGGGGGCGGCTTAGGGCCTTAAAATAATCCTTTGCAATTTTCAAAAAACCGATCGGGAGCGCAAATGCTTTTTCAACAAAATAATACGAACGAAATTGAGATAAACCGATATCCGGCGCCGTTACCGCTTGCAGACGACGCGTCCGGTTTCACCATCATTCAACTTTCCGATTTTCATCTCGGCTTTGGACGTCCGGAACCGTTGCTGAACAAAGCGATCGAATTAACCCTTTCGTTGAACCCGGACCTCATCGTTTTAACCGGGGATTACGTCGATTCGCATTCTCAACAGATTCCGCTGGTGAAATCCGTCTTCAGTCCGCTGCGGGCGCCGCTCGGCGTGTATGCAACCTACGGCAACCATGACCATCGCGCCGACCCACCGGTTTTAAAGCGAATCTTGACCGATATCGGCATTCAGGTGCTCAACAATAGCGCCGTGCCGTTGCCGGCCGGACTCTGGCTGGTTGGTATTGACGATCTATATGAGGGCAATCCGGATATCGAGGCCGCTCTGTCGGAGCCTCCACTCGATGCCCCCCTGATCGTGCTTTCCCACCATCCCGGAATGATTCGTCGGCTGCCGGATCGCCCTATCGTTATGCTCTCCGGCCACACACACGGCGCACAAATACGGCTCTCTTTTCCTTCGCCTGAGCTGGTGTGCTGGTACCATTTGCGAACCCGCTATGTCAGCGGCTGGTACCATCTCGGCCAAAGGCATCTCTACGTAAATCGAGGGCTGGGGATTACCGGCTTGCCGTTCCGATACAACTGCCCGTCCGAGATCGCCTGCTTCGATTTCAAGCCGAAGGAGGCGCCGGACCGACTAGATAAAAAAGCGATCACCGAGGAGTCGTTGACGGTGGATTGAGCAAATGCAGAAGGAATTTCGCGCGCTTGCGATGAACTGTCATACACACTTGAGCCAGTTGTTTAGGTAAGGACTGGAAGGGGAGTCATCGAATGGTTTTGAATATGCGCCGGTATTCCGGCATCGTTTTAGCAGGCCTGGCGAGCCTGGCTATAGTTTCCTGCCAAAAACCGCCAGTGAGAAGCCACACCGTCACCATCGGACCGTCCGCCTCACAAAAGCAGCTCATCGCCTCGTTGTTCGACAAGCCCCGCAAGCCAACCGGTCCAATCAACATTCAGATTATCACCAACGGCATCGCTCCCTTCTGGTCGGTGATGGTAAAGGGAATGGATAAAGCTCGGGCTGACTTGCATTGCAACGCCTCATGGGAAGGTCCGGAGCCGGCCGACCCAACCATTCAGAAGAATATGTTCGAATCGGCGGTGGCTAAAGGGGTGGATGGGATCGCGATATCAGCCATTGACGCCAAAGCGCTGGGTCCCGACATTAACAAAGCAATCGCGAAAGGCATTCCGGTCATCACCTACGATTCGGATGTCGTGAACTGTGACCGAATCGCTTATATCGGCACCAATAACTATGTGAGCGGGCAGACGGCCGGTAAGCTGGCGCTGAAGTACTTCCCTAAATCGAAATACCCGGTTGCAAACCTGATCGGGTTCGTGGGCAACCTCACCGCCGATAACGCCCGATTACGGGTGGATGGATTCAAGGATGCCATAAAGGGCAGCAATGTGCACCTCCTGGAGGTGCTGGAGGACAATAAGGATAAGGTGGTGGCAACCAATAACGTCACCGACGCCATTAACAAGTATCCGCACATAAACGGTTTCGTCGGATTTTACTCCTATAACGGGCCGGCAATCGTCAATGCGGTCACATCGGCTGGAATCCGCAATAAGGTGAAAATTATCTGCTTCGATGCGGAGCCGGGAACCATCACCGCGTTGAGACATGGTGAAATTGACGCAACCGTCGTTCAAAAGCCCTACTATTTCGGTTATCTGGTAACCAAATTCCTCTATCTGCTCAACCGGAAAGGCTTACCGGCCGCCGAAAAGGCGCTGCACATGCCGGCGGACAACATCCTGGATACCGGCGTGCAAGTGGTCACACCGGCCAATGTAAATGAGTTTTACAATGGACTGAGGAAAATTGGTGTCACCTCGTCCTGAAGCCGATCCCTCAACAACTCAATCCATCAGCCCATCCGTAATATTGCGCTGGAAGCAGATCGCGACTTCCCGGGAGAATATCATCCTGGGCGTCAATATACTTTTCTGCTTCTATCTCTTTTTCACTTCTGAGCGCGATTCCTTTTTCGGCCAGTCAAACTTCCTCAACCTCTCCCGCCAGATCGCGATGCTGGCCATCTTCGCGATCGGAGAGGCAATCGTCATTATCAGCGGCGGGATAGACCTGTCGGTAGGCAGCATCATCGGCGTGACCGGTATGTTTATGGGATTGATGCTGAACGGGTTCGTCAATCGGGGGATGATCCCGAACATCGCCATATTGGTGAGCTGCGTGGCAGTCTTGCTCATCGCGCTCCTTATCGGAATCATACAGGCCGGCTTCATCCACTTTTTCAGACTACCCCCTTTTGTGGTGACGCTGGCCTCGCTCACCCTGCTGCGCAGCGTGGCCCGGATCAGCAATAACGAGCTGCCGATTGACTTGGAAGGATTTCACCCGCTTGTCGCGCTGGGCAACAGCTCACTTTTTCACGGGACGATCTATGCGATCCCCTTGCCGGTCATTATCGTGCTGCCGCTGGTGATTTTAGCGGCTTGGGTGATGAAGAGGACGCGCACCGGCCGCTATGTCTATGCGCTAGGCGGCAACGAAGAGGCGGCCCGCTTATCCGGGATATCTATTTTTAAAATCAAGGCGTTCGCCTACGGCGCCAGCGGGCTTTTCGCTGGAGTTGCCGGCATACTGTATGCGGGCTATACGCGACAGGGATATGCCGATTCCGGCAGCGGCGGTGAGCTGGTCGCGATCACGGCGGCGGTGATCGGCGGATGCAGCCTGAGCGGTGGAGAGGGATCGGTCTACGGAGCGGTAATCGGCGCCTGCCTGGTGAACATCATCACCACCGCCATCAATTTGAGCTCGATACCGCGTCCGTCGGAGTGGCAGGGGGTGATTGTGGGGATTATTTTACTCTTCACCGTCATCGTCAATTCGCTGAGCCGACGCATCTTCGAGCGGAGATAGAAGTGCCTATTATTCCGTAAATGAATTGATGCTTTTGATACTGGAACGAAAGCGATTAAGCGAAGAGGAAAAGCTGGTTCTTATGAGTACGAAAGAGCGAAAGATGATTCGAAATCGGGCGAAGGGGGCAACCCTCACTAAATATTTGGTGGCGTTGGTGCTGGGCGGCCTTCTGATCGGCTTTTATCTGTATCAGGCCAATCAGGGAGTCATCGGCAATGTGGCCGGCATCAAGTTCAATACGGCCGGATACATCGTTTACGTGCACCAGGATGCAAACGGCAACGACAATCTGGTGGCGGTGCGGTCGAATGGTACGGGAGAGCGAATGCTCACCAACGACTCGAAGCCGAAGCGATCGCCGGCCTGGTCGCCCCACGGGAAAGTGGTGGCTTTCGCGCAAGAGCACCACAACACGTACCAGATTTTTCTTTTAGGGGCTCAACCTCCCCGCCAACTGACCATCGGCTCCGATTCCAAGGATCGCCCCGCTTTCAACGGCAGCGGCTCCGAGATCTACTACATCTCCGGTGGCAGCATTCGCCGAATCAATCGTAACGGTGCCAGTATGAAAGTGGTATATCCGCCTCCGAGAACGCACAGTAACGCGCCGGGCGGCAGCAATAATGCAACGGCGGAGGATACCAACGTCGAGTTTCATCCACCCATACGACAATTCTCATGGTCGCAAAATGGATCATCCCTGGCGGCTATCTTGGAGACGCAAGGCGAAAATGCGGTCATCGCCGGTCGAGCCGACTGGTGGCAGCACGGGAAGGCTGCGAAATCGGGCTACGATGCGTCTCATTCTTTGCCGCCGGAGACGGTCGTCATCATGACACCCAACCATCCCAAGCCGTTTTTGCTTTTCGGCGGCCAGCGGGCCGGCGTCGCTTGGTCCCCCGATTCCATCCATCTGGCGGTGGCGACCGTTTCCGTGAGCGGTTACCAGAAGCTGATTGTTTTTCGCGCCGATCACCCCGATTACGCGCCCCACACGCTGTTGAGCGCGGCGCCCTACACGATTGCGGCGATGAACCCGGTTTGGTCGCCCGACGGCTCCAAGATCGCATTTGAGGTCTGGCGGATGGAAAGCCCGGATAACCGGCGATTGCTGGGCATCGCGGTAATGCCGACCAATTTGGCACAACCGGTGGTCATTAACAATACGGCTGAAATCGGCCGCATTCCAATTGCCATCAAGGGCGCGGTAACCGATCCGCAATGGTCGCCCGACGGGAAGCAGCTTCTCTACCTGACCTCGAGCGGCAGCGGCCGCGATATCTGGGTCGTCAACTCGGACGGCAGCGATCCCCATAACCTAACCCACGGCGGCGGCGACAATTTCGATCCGGCCTGGTCCCCGATTCCAGGCCCCTAAGCGGCGTCCTCCCGCCGCTTCGTCATTCCCGCATGGCTCCGCTCCAGTGGAGTGGATGGCGGGAATCCAGTCCATGACTTACCGGCAAGCCGACCGCTGCACCGAAGTCGTATGCGCCCTTCCCCCTCCTAGGGGGAAGGAGCACGGAACGGTTGCGAGGTGAAAGGCAAGGATGTGGATGATGCGACGTAGTAATCAGCAAGGCCCAGTCCGGATCCCTTCCCCCTGAGAGGGGGAAGGCTAGGATGGGGGGCGAACGAAAATCACTCCCACAAAACTGAACTCTTTCAAACCCTTGACAATCCCATCTAAAACCTTTAATATTCGTTATCTGTAATAATTGGAGGGGTATTGGTGAAGGTGGCTAAAGATGGCTGGTAAAAACCGTGGCAGTGTATTGCGGCTGTTGGCGGCCGTTATTGGGGTCACATTGGTCATATTTGGATGCCAGAATAGAGGTGTAGGTGGTAAATCTAGTAATTCTCAGGCTTTATCGATTCCTAATCACTCGCAATTGAATCATCGAATTAAGATGGCAGGTATACCCGGAACTTTCCTTATTTTGCATAGTTTCAATTTGCCTGGTACTCCTGATAGTTTATGCATTGATGGACGTGGTAATCTCTATGGGATAACAAATGAGGATGGTGTAAATGATCATGGAACCATTTTCAAATTGGCTCCGAATGGAATAATAACCTTTCTGCACCGTTTCAACGGAAAGGATGGATCCGCCCCCTATGCTTTATTAATGGATAGTAGGGGCAATCTATACGGTACAACACATCGAGGTGGTGCATATGGTTGTGGAACTATCTTCAAGCTTTCATTGAATGGAACCCTTACTATATTGCATAGTTTCAATGGAAAAACCGATGGAGGCAGACCTTCTGAGCTACTTATGAATAAAAAAGGATATTTCTATGGTACTACGTTAGGAGGAAAAGCGAATGGTTTAGGGGGTAAAGTATATAGATACGGTACAATCTTTAAATTAAATCCGAAAGGATCTTTAATCATCTTGCATCGTTTTAATGTGACGAAAGGAAGTGGGCTTTGGGTTCTGCTTATGGATAGTGAAGGCAATATCTATGGAACAACGGGTGGTGGTTTTCATAGCGACGGTACTATTTTCAAATTAACCGAGAAAGGAACTCTCAATTGCATACATAGTTTCAACGAGAAGGATGGTGAATGTCCGTCTATTACTATTCTCGACAAACATGAAGATATTTATGGAGTAACAGAATGGGGTGGATCGCACGATTATGGAACTGTTTTTAAATTATTATCAAATAGAATATTTTCCACCTTGCATAATTTTAATAAAAAAGATGGAGAAGAACCGCAATCTTTAATCATAGATAAACAAGGTAATCTATACGGAACAACACTAAAAGGTGGCACTCATAATTGCGGAATAGTATACAAACTATCAGCGGATGGAACCTTTACCATCCTGCACAACTTCAATAGAAAAGATGGGTCTTATGCATCAGATCTTCTTATTGATAGTCAAGGTAATCTTTATGGAACAACCTGGCAGGGTGGCGCAAACAATGATGGAACCATCTTTGAAATTAAGGGGGCGGCTACCCCAAACGACTGATAGACCGCATTTTCTTGAGGAGGATCGAAAAATGGTCGCCAAAAAACGGGAAAGAGGATTGTTGCTGCTATCAGTTGCTATTGCGATCTCAGCGGTCGTGCTTACATCATCGAGCGGCGAGGCGGCTGGGAGGAAGATAAGATTCATCACCCTGCACAGTTTTAATGGTAAGGATGGAGTTTCGCCTAATTGTTTGCTTATGGACGGGAAGGGCAATTTCTATGGGACTTGTGGTGATGGTGGTATATATATTAGAATAAAATACTCCGGAGGCTACGGATCAATCTTCAAGCTTGACCCGAATGGAAATTTTGTCACTCTGCACAGCTTCGATGGGAGTGATGGAGGTTCGCCTAATTGTCTGCTGATGAACGGGAAGGGCAATTTCTATGGGACTTGTGGTGATGGTGGTGAATACGGTTTCGGAACTGTCTTCAAGCTAGTCCCGAATGGAAATCTCATCACCCTGCACATCTTTAGGGATGGGAGGTGGCCCGATAGTTTGATCATGAACAGTTATGGCAATCTCTATGGAACAACGGGTGGAGGTGGCAAACATTTTGCTGGAACAATTTTCAAGCTGGCCCCAGACGGAGTACTCACCACCCTCCATAACTTCAATTCGAAGGATGGTGAAGGCCCATGGACTCTGATCAGTGATGACCGAGGAAATCTCTATGGAACAACAAATCAAGGTGGGATACACGGTGACGGAGTGATCTTTAAGCTGGCGCCAGACGGCGTACTCACCACCCTGTATAGTTTTAATAAAATTGATGGGAATTGGCCCGAAGCTTTGATTATAGATAAGCAAGGTAATCTCTATGGTACGACATATATGGGTGGTGCACACGGTGATGGAACTATTTTCAAGTTGGCCACGGACGGAGCACTCACCACTCTCCACAACTTCAATGTAATGGAGGGGCAAGGCCACCATTATCTTATCATAGACAATCAGGGTATTCTCTACGGAACAACACCGAAGGGGGGCGCAAGCGGTCACGGAACCGTCTTCAAACTTGCTCCTGATGGAACTTTTACCACCCTGCACAGTTTCAATGGGAAGGATGGGGCCAGGCCCTATGCTCTAATTATGGACAGGCATGGCAATCTCTACGGAGTAACCTATCGAGGCGGCGCAAACAATGATGGCACCATCTTTGAAATCAAGGGGGCGGCTACCCCAAATAACGGGTAGACCGCATTTTCTTGAGGAGGATCGAAAAATGGTCTCCCAAAAACGGGAAAGAGGATTGCTGCTGCTATCAATCGTTATCACGATCGCAGCGGTCATTTTTGCATCATCGAGTGGTGAGGCGGCTGGCAGGAAGCTAACTTTCATTACCCTGCACAGTTTTAACGGTAAGGATGGAAAGTGGCCTGATGCCCTACTTAGAGACAGGAAGGGCAATCTTTATGGGAACACTTACGGAGGTAGCGTATTCGATGCTGGAACCGTCTTCAAACTCACGCCGAGCGGAGACCTCATCATTCTACATAGTTTCAATGAAAAGAATGGATTCCCCGATGCTCTGCTAATGGATAGCCAGGACAATCTCTACGGAACAACAGAAGGAAGTGGTACACACTACGGGACTATATTTAGGATATCCCAAGACGGAGCCTTCACTACCTTATTCCGCTTTACAGGAAGCATGGGTGAACCTATATCTCTTCTCATAGATGAGAAGGGCAATTTTTATGGGACAACTAAGGCAGGAAGTGCACGTAATGATGGAACCGTCTTCAAACTATATCCGAACGGAACTCTAACCACCATTCACAGTTTCGATGGGAAGGATGGATGCCTACCCTGTTCGTTGCTTATACCCTATCATGGCAATCTCTATGGAGCAACAGAATTTGGCGGCAAAATCGGTGATGAACATTGGTGTGGAACCGGGTTTAAACTAGCCCCCAATGGAATGCTCACTATACTACACAAGTTCAATTTGAGGACTGACGGGGGTAGGCCACGAATTCTACTCATAGATAATAAGGGCAACCTATATGGAACAACTTTAGCTGGTGGCGCATACTGGAGTGGAACAATCTTCAAGCTGACTCCGAATGGAATCTTCCATATTCTGCACATTTTCCATGGGAAGGATAGCGCTTCTCCAGATACTTTGGTAATTGATGGTCAAGGCAATCTTTACGGCACAACATTAGGAGGGGAGGCACATGATAACGGAACCGTCTTCAAACTTACTTCCACTGGAACTTTTACCACCCTGCACAGTTTCAATGGGAAGGATGGGGCCAGGCCCTATGCTCTAATTATGGACAGGCATGGCAATCTCTACGGAGTAACCTATCGAGGCGGCGCAAACAATGATGGAACCATCTTTGAAATCAAGGGGGCAGCATCCCCAAGCAAGCAAACACCGGAACAAACAACATCGGAACCCCCTGTTAGTCCCTCATAGGGAATAGGAAGGTAACGCCGCCAAAGTGCCAACCGCCAACCTGGCCCAGCTTCACGGGCTTTAATCCGGTGGTCCTGTCGGTCATTTTGGTCTTATACGTCCTATTTCCCTCCTATTGACCGATAGGATCGGTCACAGCCACACCAATTCGGTCACGATGAGCACTATCGAGCAATTCTAGCCATAAAATCGGAAGTTTTAAGTGAGGACTGCAAAGCGGCCAGTGCGAAGATGGCGCGCCATCAAAACTCGATTAAGAAGTCGTTGTAAAATTCGCCGGAGCCCGCTATTTCGTCATTCCCGCATGGCTCCACTCCAGTGGAGTGGATGGCGGGAATCCAGTCTATCTTTACCGATCGAAATGAGCGACCCGGCAAGCCGCTAGGCAGGGGAGCTGGATTCCCGCTTTCGCGGGAATGACGAAGCGATAGGTTCCAGTGTTTTTAACAACCACTTAAGTCAATCTCTATCTCCATCATGGAGCCGCGATCTTTTGTGGCCGGTAGGATCGGTCACGATGGGCACTATCGAGCAATTCTAGCCATAAAATCGGAAGTTTTATGATGGGATTGCAAAGCGGCCAGTGCGAAGATGGCGCGCCATCAAAACTCGATTAAGAAGTCGCTGTAAGATTCGCCGGAGCCCGCCGCTTCGTTATTCCCGCATGGCTCCGCTCCAGTGGAGTGGATGGCGGGAATCCAGTCCATTGCCTACCGGCAAGCCGACCGCTGCACCGAAGTCGTATGCGCCCTTCCCCCTCCTAGGGGGAAGGAGTTTAGCGGCGGTACTTTTATCTTGCCCCCCAGTCCCTCTTAATCCCCTCCCCCGTTTACGGGGGAGGGGATTAAGAGGGACTGGGGGGGTGCATCCAATATGGTCGTAAATGATTCCCGTAAAACTGAACTCATTCCGGTTTGACAACCAGCCCGGTTTCCTTTATACTTGAGCATCTCCAAGAACATCAGAGCGAAAACACCAATTTCCAGGGATGAAGCGATGCCCGATCTCTTTTCATTGCCGACCGCAGGTCAACCCAGCCGATCGCAGTTGCAGCGGTACTTCAATGCTGGAGAGTGCGTGCTGGCCCGAGCGCCGGGTCGGCTCGATTTCATCGGCGGCGTCTCCGACTACTCCGGCGGGGTGGTGCTGGAGGCGACGCTGGCGCATTCCGCCTACGTGGTCGCCCAGCGCACCGAAGACGATTGGATCGAGGTTCGCACCACGCTGCCGGCCGCGGAGCCGTTCAACCCGGAGGCCCGCTTCAGCCGGCAAGCGCTTTTCCCCCAAAGCGGCCTCCTTTCGCTCGATGAGGCAGCCGCCCTATTTCAACAAGATCCGGCCACTCACTGGGCCGCCTATATACTGGGATGCCTGATGGCGCTGGCGGAATCGGGGCGATTGCAGGGCGATCGGGTAGGTGGGCTGAGCCTCCTGGTCTCCAGCGAGGTGCCGGCCGGCGCCGGCGTCTCCTCCTCCGCCGCGCTGGAAGTGGCCGCTATGCGCGCCATCGCTCACCTTTACCGGGTTCCGATGGATGGTTTATCGCTGGCTCGACTTTGCCAGACGGTGGAAAATCGGGTCGTCGGCGCTCCTTGCGGAATCATGGATCAGGTCACCTCCGCGCTGGGACGCCAGGACGCCCTGATCGAGCTGCGCTGCCAGCCGCACGATGTGCTGGGTTTCATACCGATACCGGATGAGTGGCAAATCCTGGCGATCAACTCGGCGGTGAAGCACTCGGTCGGCGGAAGCAGCTATCGCCGGGCGCGAGTCGCCGCCTATATGGGATTCCGAATTGCGCAGTTGCTGCTCTCCGATAACTTGAACGGCTACCTTTGCAACCTGGGTCCGGATCGGCTCGCCGCTATCTATGACGAATTGCCGGAAACGCTGTCCGGCCGGGAGTTCCTTACAAAGTACGGCGAGCTGCCGGATGCGACCACCTCGGTGGATACCGACGAGATATACCGGGTCAGAGCCTGCGCCAGCCACCCCATCAAGGAGGACCAGCGGGTGCTGAAAATGGCCTCCATCCTGCAGGCGGCAGGTGAGCATCCGACAGCGGAGCTGGGCCGCGAGGCGGGTGAGTTAATGCACGCCGCTCACCGAGCTTATAACGAGCTGGAGCTGGGATCGCCGGAGACCGATCTGCTGGTTGAATTGGCACAAAAAGAGGGGGCTGAGGCGGGGATTTACGGAGCCAAAATCACCGGCGGCGGCTCCGGCGGGGCGGTGGCGCTGCTGGTGAACCGGGCTGAGGAAGACGGTGCTTTGGATCGCATCTGCACCGAGTACCATCGGCAAACCGGATTGAAACCGGAGCGGCTGGATGGATCTTCGGAAGGGGCGATGTTTACCCCGGTTGAAACGATACCGATATAACGGAACTTCATTCAAGGAGATAAGGTAATGAGAGCGTTGTCATTGCGTGCGAATCGGAGCAAGTGGCAGTGGCTGATTGGCTTAGCGATCGTGGCGGTCGCGACGACTGGGTGCCCCAAATCATCCAGCCGGGTAGCGAGCGACGGGGGCAAGGCTGGCGGCGCCCATCGGTACCGAATCGCGGTCATCCCGAAGGGTACCCTTCAATCTTACTGGCTGACGGTTAAAGCGGGGGCGGAGCAGGCGGCGAAGGAGGATAACGCGGAGATACTGTGGGACGGGCCGCAAGATGAGCGCGACGTCTCTAAGCAAATCAACATCGTGCAGGCGTTCATCAACCGGCGCGTAGACGCCATCGTGATGGCAGCCTGCGATGCGCACGCGCTGGTGCGTTACGTCAAGCAGGCTCAGCAGGCCGGTATTCCGGTCGTCACCGTCGATTCCGGCATTACGCCCGACATCTCCAGCGCATTCGTGGCGACCGACAACGTGAAGGGCGGAGCGATCGCCGCCGATACGCTCGCTAAGCTGATCGGCGGCAAGGGAACGGTCGGCCTGATGCCCTTTATCAAGGGGGCCGAATCGTCGGATCAGCGGGAGCAGGGCTTCCGCCAGGAGATCGCCAAGTATCCCAACATTCACCTGGGGCCGGTACTCTACTCGGAGAGCAACGTGGAAAAAGGGCTGGAGAGGATGCTGAATATGATGACCTCCACTCCGAACCTGGCCGGCGTCTTTGCGGCCAACCAATCCGGCGTAGAGGGCGCCGCCTCCGCCCTGCAGCAGCAAGGTAAGGCGGGCAAAATCAAGCTGGTCGGTTTTGACGCCTCCGATATCGAGATCGCGAAGCTGAAGGCGGGCGTCATTCAAGCGCTGATCGTACAAAACCCCTACAAAATGGGATACGAGGGCGTGCAATTGGCGATCCGAGCGATTAAGAAGGAGCCGATTCAGCAGCGCCACATTGATACCGGCGTGACGGTGGTAACGATGCAGAATTTCAACACGCCGGCCGTACAAAAGCTGCTTTATCCGCTGAAGAATGCGAACTAGGAGGTTGTTGAAAATAGACTTAGTTGTCTTCCCGCCCCAATCACGGTCATCCTTCAATCATGGTTCAGACGATTTAATGTAAAATTGATCGCAAGCACCATTGACAAAATCTATTTATTCGTGCTAACAATTATCCGCTCGACTTGTTGTATGCCTGGCGAAGGGTTGAGCAGTGCTTGCTATCGGAGGAACAACACGGCATACAGACAATCACCCCTTTCCTTTGGTTCGATGGACAAGCTGAAGAGCCGGCAAAAGATGAGCTGCCAACGAGAGCCATGGTTAATGCGTCATCATCCGACAGAGACTGCCTACAATAGCGAACGATTTCATAAACGCAAATCATAGAGAAGGAGAGAATTAAATGTCACAAGTATATGCCTACCTGAACTTCAACGGTAATTGCCGCGAGGCAATGACCTTCTACCAGCAATGTTTGGGCGGAGAGCTGACGTTGGATGTGGTCAAAGATTCACCGGCGGCCGCGCACCTGCCGTCGGAGGCGCAGGATCAGATTCTGCATGCCGGCCTTCGCAACGGCAGCCTGGTGCTCATGGCTTCGGATATGTGCGGGCAGGGAGTGGTCGCGTCAGGAGGGCCGGTCGTGCTCTGCTACAGCGCGAGCGATGAGGAGGATGCGCGGAGATGCTTTACGAAGCTGTCGGCCGGCGGCCAGGTCATCGAGCCTTTGGCCAAGCAGTTCTTCGGGCTTTACGGGATGCTGACCGATAAGTACGGCCTGAAATGGATGGTGCATTGCGAAATCCGATGAAATAACCGAATCGGGCTGCGTATAGAGATAGGGCGGCCGGCGCGCTCATCGTACGATTGGAAGAGGGCGATCGACCGCAATTTATCCATGGGATAAGATGATGAAAAAGAACAACGCAGTCGGCGCGCTGCTGGTTGGAAATAACGCGAATCTGCTCGACACCGCAATCCTTCTGCTCCGGCTGGGGGTGGGCGTTACACTTTTTATTGTCGGATCCGGCAAAGTTCTCGGCTGGTTCGGCGGTAACGGATTAGAGAAGACGATACAAATATATGCGAAGATGGGCATTGCACCCCCGCTCGCCTACGTGAGCTGCTTTACCGAGTTTCTGGGCGGCATTTTGCTCATCGTTGGATTTCTTACCCGACCGGCCGCCATTCCGGTGGCGATCAATATGCTGGTAGCGACTCACGTTATGCTGTCCCGTGGATTCGTTGCCAGCATCGCCCCCTTCAGCGTATTGGTCAGCACAATCGTTATCCTGCTGACCGGGCCGATGACATTCAGCCTCGATTCATGGCTCGCCGGCTCGAGGCCGGCCGCTCCCGAAGTGACGGCGCAGGGTATCAAAGCGAAATAGGAGACTCAATCCCATTGAAACTTCAACCCGGTGATGCGCTGATCATTGTGGATGTGCAGAACGACTTCTGCCCCGGTGGGTCGCTGGCGGTGCCGGCCGGCGATCAAGTGATTGAGGACATCAACCGCGTCGCTCCCCTCTTTTCCACCGTGGTGACGACGCAGGATTGGCATCCCGCCGATCACTGCTCCTTTCGAGAGAAAGGCGGGCAGTGGCCGGTCCACTGCGTGGCCGGAACGCCGGGCGCTGAGCTTCATCCCCGTTTAAAACCGGGCGATAACGCCGTCTCGATTCGGAAAGCAACGAGCGCCGATCGAGAGGCCTACTCCGGCTTCGATGGCACCGGACTGAGCGTGCAACTTAAAGAGAGGGGCGTCCGGCGCGTATTCATTGCCGGACTCGCCACCGACTACTGCGTGAAATCAACCGCACTGGACGCGATCCGGGCTGGATTTGAGGTGGTGGTGTTGGGCGATGCGGTTCGGGCCGTGAACGTCAAGCCGGGCGACGGTGAGGAGGCGCTCCAGGAGATGAGAAAGGCCGGTGCGGTGGTGATGGAATCGGAAGAGTTAGTCCCGCTTCATTCTTGATCAATAATTTAAGAAATTCCGCAATAGATCCTTGCCCTGCGGCGTCAACACCGATTCGGGATGAAACTGCACCCCCTCTACCGGAAACTCTCGGTGGCGCACCGCCATCACTTCACCCTCATCGGTTTCGGCCGTGATCTCCAGGCAATCCGGCATCGTTTCGCGGCGGATCACCAGCGAATGGTAGCGGGTGGCGGTCAGCGGATTTGGCAGTCCCAAGAAGACGCCCTGACCGTTGTGATGGATGGTTGAGACTTTTCCGTGCAGCACCCGGTAGTTGCGAATCACCTCGCCGCCGAAGGCGGCTCCGATGCTTTGATGGCCGAGACATACGCCCAGGATCGGATATTTACCGGCAAACCGCTGGATAAGGGAGACCGAGATGCCGGCCTCTTTGGGGGTGCAGGGCCCCGGTGAAATCACGATGTGGGTAGGGGTCAGCCCCTCAATCTCATCCAGCGTGATCTTGTCATTTCTCGCCACCTGAATATCTTTCCCCATCTCACCCAGATACTGCACCAGATTGTAGGTGAAGCTGTCGTAATTATCTAAAACTAAAATCATAGATTAGACCGACCTTTCTCTCCGGATTCCGTTTCATTGACGGGCTTGAAGAGGGAATAAACCCCCACCTCGAAGCCGTCCGGGTCGCGCATGACAAACTCAAGATAGCCCTCACGCTCATTCGTTGTAAGCTCTTTGATGATCCTTACGCCCACCGACTGGCAGTTGCGGTATAAATCTTCCGCGTTGTCCACCTCCAGGTAGAGCCGAATGCCTTTCCTCCCGGCAAACACGGCCGACCGGCGTGAGTTGGCCGAGATCAAAAACAGCTTCGTCCCGCCGCGAAAAAGGGAAAGGAAAACCGGGCTGGCTGGCGGATCGGCCGTCTCCACCGTAAACCCGAGCGCCCGCTGGTAAAACTCAAGGGAGCGCTTCAGCGACGCAACGGTCAGCATGGGAGTGAATCCGCTCAAAAGCCCACCTCATTATTCTAGGGCCGCTTGGTGCCGCTCAATCCAGCCCGGCCTCAGCCAGCTCGAAGGCATGAATAACCGCCTTCGCTTTATTGCACGATTCCTGATACTCAGTGGTTGGGTTTGAATCGGCCACCACACCGCCGCCCGCCTGTACATAGGCGGTGCCGTCTTTCAACAGCACCGTTCTTATTGCGATGGCGGTGTCCATATCGCCGGTAAAGCTGAAGTATCCGACCGCGCCGGCATACACGCCGCGCCGGGTTGGCTCCATCTCCTCGATGATCTCCATCGCGCGAACCTTCGGCGCGCCGGAGACGGTTCCGGCAGGGAAACAGGCCCGCAGCACATCGAATACATCCCGATCGGGTGAGAGGCGGCCGCTCACATTGGAAACGATGTGCATCACGTGCGAGTATCGCTCGATCACCATCAGCTCGTCCACCTTAACGGTGCCGTACTCGCTGACGCGGCCCACGTCGTTGCGGCCCAGGTCAACCAGCATGATGTGCTCCGCCCGTTCCTTCTCGTCGGCCAACAGCTCCGCCTCGAGCGCCGCATCCTCCACCTCATCGGCGCCGCGCCGCCGGGTGCCCGCGATCGGCCTCACTCGAACCCGATCCCGCTCGACGGTCACCAAAATTTCGGGCGATGAGCCGACGATATATTTATCGCCGAGAGCCAGGTAATACATATAGGGTGAGGGATTTATCGAGCGCAGCGCGCGATAAATCTCAAAGGGCCGGGCGTGATAGGTGATTTTAAACCGCTGCGAGGGCACGATTTGAAAAGCATCGCCGGCCGCGATGTACTCCTTGCAGCGTCGGACGATCGCCTCATAGCGCTCCTGAGTTAAGTTTGATTCCACCTTGAGCGGCGATGGATCTTCGCCGCCGCTTTTGACCGGTGCGCTGAGCAAAGGCGGGGCTTTAAGCTGCTGAATAAGGGTCTCGATCCGCGCAATGGCCGCATCGTAGGCCGCATCCGGATCGCCGGCAATCCGCGCATTGCAGAGGACTTTAATGCGGTGCTTTACATGGTCGAAGATAAGCAGGCTGTCGGTAAAGAGCAGGCAGCCGTCGTCAATATCCAGATCGTCCACCGTCGTTTCAGGGAGCCGCTCGAAGAAACGCACCATGTCATAGGCGAGGTAGCCGACCGCGCCGCCGCAAAATCGGGGCAAGCCCTCAACCGGAACCAGGTGGTAGCGCCCCATCAGGTCTTTGAGGACGGTCAGGAGGTCATCGCCGGGAGCCAGCACCGAGGTGTGGCTTCGGCGGCCTTCGGTGATCGTAACGGTGGCGCCTTTACCCCGCAAAACCAGAAACGGATCGGCGCCCAAGAACGAATACCGCGCCAGCCGCTCGCCGCCCTCCACGCTCTCCAGCAGGAACGCGTAGCCTTCGCCCGCGATCGCCTCAAACGCGGATACCGGCGTGAGCCGGTCGGCCAGTATCTCGCGGTAGACCGGAATGAGATTGCCTTCGCTCGATTTTGCTCTGAACTGTTCACGAGTGAGGTTATACATAATGAACGGCTCGCTTTCTAAGTGGATGTTGAAAAATGCTGTATTACCCATTGGATATTCCTTCCGCCTGCGCCGAGCTTTCGGCAGGCAGGCGGAAGGACGATGTGGCAGTAGCCAGCGACTTTTTCAACAACCTTCTAAAGCCAGTGCTTAAATAACCTATTATAACATGCACCGGAAGAGGATATCAGTCAAATTATTTAGGGTAAGAGTTCAGTTTTATGGGAGTGATTTTCGACCGCATTGATCGCCCCCCCTCACCTCGGCCTCTCCCTAGTACTTCAATGTTATCGGGGAATCAATCTACTAGCCTGCGAGCTACCTCAGAGCCGCGAGCGTGAGCGAGCGTACACACGGAGGCGCGCAGCAGAAGACGATCGCCAACGTGCTAATGCGATACCGCTCCGCTCGCTCACGCTCGCGGCTCTGACTGTGGGTTAAATTCAGAAATGAGTGATCAGCCCACCCTACGAGTTGCATTGAATGAGTTCAGTTCTGTGGGAATCATTTACGACCATATTGGATGCACGCCCACCCTAACCCTCCCCCGTAAACGGGGGAGGGGATTAAGAGGGACTGGTGAAGGAGATTGCTTCGCTTTGCTCGCAATGACACCCTCCCCGCTTGCGGGGAGGGTTGGGGTGGGGGTCGAACTAAAGCCCCTCCCGCAGAACTGAATTCTATCTCCTCGGCGCATGAATTGCAGAGCGGACAAGGATGTGCTATCCTAAAGCCGTATTTTCATCACCACCCTCGAGAGGATCCGCTTTGGGCAGCGATTCAACCGGTAGTTTTTCACTGATTTTACACTCGCATATCCCCTATGTGCTTTCTCACGGCGCCCGCCCGCACGGAACCGACTGGCTGGCCGAAGCGGTCGCCGAGAGCTACCTTCCGTTGCTCAATGTCTGCTACAGACTGCTGGACGAGGGTATCTCACCGAAATTAACGATCGGCCTGTCCCCCATCCTCTGCGAACAACTGGCCGATCGGCAATTCAGCCAAGAGTTTCATGGCTATCTGATGCAGCGAATTGAGGCGGCGCAGCATGACGCGGCCGATTTTTCCCGAAATGGCAACGCCGAGATGGAGCGGTTGGCGCGGATGTGGGAACGCTGCTATGAGGATCGGTGGTGCGATTTCGAGCAGCGCTACAACAGCGATCTTGTGGGAGCGTTCCGGCGGCTTCAGGACGAGGGACACATCGAGATATTGACCAGCGCGGCCACGCACGCCTACTTGCCGCTGTTGCTGACCGATCAGGCGGTTAAGGCGCAGGTCTCGATCGGCGTTGAGAGCTACCGACGTCACTTCAAGCGGGAGCCGTCCGGCTTCTGGCTGCCGGAGTGCGCTTACCGACCACGCTATCGGTGGCAAGCTCCGGTGGATGAGTTCCGGTCGCCTGAGCCGATCCTGCGGAAGGGATTGGACGAGATAGTGGGCGAGGCCGGCCTGCAGTATTTTCTGGTGGACGCTCATCTTTTTGAGGGCGGTCGGGCGCTGGGAGTCTACGCGGAGCGCTTTAAAGCGCTGGAGGAGCTGTGGTCACAATTTGCTCGTGAATCGGCGCCGGCGACCGGACCCCGCTCCCCTTATGCGCCGGCATTGGTGAACAGCTCCGGTGAGCCGCGAAAGCCGGTTGCGGTGATGGCTCGAGACCAGAGGACCGGCATCCAGGTTTGGAGCGGCGAGCACGGCTATCCCGGTGACGAGTGGTATCTGGAGTTTCATAAAAAGCACTACCCCGGCAATCTGCGCTACTGGCGGATAAGCTGGCCCCGCGACGATCTTGGCAAAAAGCAGCTTTACTATCCGGAGATGGCGGCGACCCGCATCCCGATGCACGCCCAGCACTATGCGGATATGGTCTACCATGTGCTGAGGGAAAACAGCAAAGTAGCGGACGGTCCGCCGGCTTTGGTTGCGATGTACGACGCGGAGCTGTTCGGCCACTGGTGGCACGAGGGCGGCGAGTGGCTGTACCAGATGGTGAAAAGGCTTGCTTTAAATCCGCAGGTGGAGCGATTGACCGGCAGTGAGCGGCTCCAGCGATATCCACCTCGCACC
Organism: bacterium; assembly: GCA_021842405.1. Taxonomy (GTDB): domain Bacteria; phylum Armatimonadota; class Chthonomonadetes; order Chthonomonadales; family JAMCWF01; genus JAMCWF01. The sequence goes on along the minus strand of JAKBZR010000019.1, from coordinate 5,068 downwards.
GTCATCGAGCTACCGGAAGGCTCATGGGGTGAAGGCGGATACCACTGGATATGGTTAAATGAATGGACAAGCTGGACCTGGCAGATACTGTATCGCACTGAGCTGAAGATGCAGGATATCACTCAGAAATACTATGATCAGCCACGATTGGCAACCGTGCTGCGGCAGTTGGGGCGCGAGCTGCTGCTGCTTCAATCTTCAGATTGGCAGTTCAACATCAGCACCTGGTCGGCCCGGGATTACGCCGAGCAGCGGTTTCGGGTTCACGCCGACCGCTTCGATGCGCTGGCCGATTTGATTGAAAAGATAGCGGAGGGCGGCGAGATCGAGCAGTCGGCTTGGAATACGTTAGGTGAGGCCGAAGATTCCGACCGCTGCTTTCCCGATTTGCGGGTGGAGAACTGGTTGCCGGATACGAAAGATCACTAGCACGGAACAACCTGGTGGCCGGCTGGAAATAGGGAGGTTGTTAAAAAGTTGCTGGATCCGGTCACTTCGTCATTCCCGCATGGCTCCACTCCAGTGGAGTGGATGGCGGGTATCCAGTTCCCTACCTATTGGTAGGTAGGGATGCTGTTGTTCTCCTAAAAGGGCGAACGACCTTTATATCGTTGAACCCAGCGAGAGGGCGCCTGGATTCCTGGTTCCGCTTCGCGGCCCCGGAATGACGACACGATGTGTGTTAGGGTATTTTTCAACATTCTCATAGGGAGGCTTGACGAGCATTTGGCAATGGCAAAGGTACTGATCTTAGATGGGGACGGGCGGCGACGGATTCATTTGGAGGTGCTTGCCCAGAAGGCGGGGCATATCCCGCTGCCGGCCGGCACGCTGCAAGAGGCTATGTGGGTGGCCGAGGTCTACGGTCCCGAATATGCCATCGTTGCCGATTCACTGCCGGATGCCACCAAAGCCGATGTAAAGAAAGCCTTTGCCGCCTGCAGCTCAGGCCCGGTGAGACGGGTTAAGGTGCTGGATGCCAGCGGTGCGACATTGCCGCCGGAGCTTCAACAAAATTAGTTTGGATTTATGCGGTTCGAGGATGATCTCCCATTGGGCAATGAAACGGAGGATGTAAAACGGCTGGAATGAAACTGGAAGGTACCTGGGTGGATTTTCGCCATCAAAATCGCTTTGATGGCGACTATTGGAACGATCAAACCCGCCTCTTTACCGCTCAACAGTGGCGGGGCAAGGTCGCTGAAATTCACCAGCTCAAGATGGATACCATTGTGCTGATGTCCTCCACTCTGGATAACCGCGCCTTTTTCCCCTCAAAATTCGTCGCCGATCAGTGGGACCTGGCATGCAATGAGCCAATTCAAGCGGTGCTGGAGGAGGCCGGCCGGCGCAAGATGCGCGTTTTCGTCAGCGCCGGCTTTTACGGCCATACCACCGAAGAGACCAGCGACGCCCCCGATTTTCTGGATTGGCACCGGAAATTGAGCGATGACCTGTGGAGCCGGTACGGGCACCTGGCTGCCTTTTACGGCTGGTATATCCCCAATGAGGCCGAAATCAACGGTCAGTTCAGCGAAAAGTACGTCGGCTTCACCGCTACCTTTGCCGCCCACTTGCGCGCCATTTCGCCCGGCGCCAAAATTCTGATCGCCCCTTACGGCACCAACAAAGTGACGGAGACCGACTGCTTCGTGGAGCAGCTCCAGCGTTTGGGGGTGGATTTCATCGCCTACCAGGATGAGATCGGCGTGCAAAAGACGCGGCTGGAGCAGTTGCCGGAAATTTACGGCCGGCTGGAACGGCTGCATCGTCGAGCCGGGTTACCGCTTTGGGCCGACATCGAGATATTTGATTTTGAGGGCGCCGTCTACCAAAGCCCGCTCATCCCGGCGAAAATGGAGCGGGTTGAAGAGCAATTAAGGCTAATCGGACCGCATATTGAAAAGGCGCTCTGCTACCAGACCCATGGGTTGATGAACCCGGCCGGCAGCCCACAACATTGCGGGCATCCCAGCTCGGTGCAATTTTATCTGGATTACCTCAACTGGTTGAAGAGAGTGGAAGGTCAATGAGCGATGAGCGTCACCATCGGGCTGGAGGCGATCGGCCTGCGCTCACCGGAGCGCATAGCGCACACCGAGTACTGTAGCAACTACGCCTTAATTCGAGCGGTCACCGGCCGGGATCCAAAAACCGATCCCAGCGCGTGGCGGCATTTTAACGATGAATGGGCGCTCGATCTGCTGTGGGTGACCAACGATGGGCCGGTGGATTGGGGGAGCCGGGGGCGGGTCACCGATATGGGCCACGCCGAGTTCCTGGAGGGTGGAATTGATCGCCGGGATACGGTGCGATGTCCGTTCGATGATCCGGAAGAGGTGTTGAGCTTTGATGCGGCGGCGGAATACGGCTTGGAATCGATATCGGAGCTGGCTGAATATTATGAGCGGATATACCGGTCGGGCCAACGGGAAAATCCAAACCAGATCTATACCGGCGGATACTATAAAACGATCATTTCGGGTGCGATAGAAGCCTTCGGTTGGGATATGCTGCTTACGGCCGCGGCCGATGCCGAGCGCTTTGAGCGGGTGTTGGCGAGCTTTGCCGAGTTGACTATGATTCACGTTCAAGCCTGGGCGAAAACGTCCATCCAGGTATTCATTCAGCATGACGATTTTGTATGGACGGCCGGCCCCTTTATGAACCCCGAATTTTACCGCAAGGCGATCATCCCTCACTACCGGCGATTTTGGGATGAGCTGCATCGGGCGGGCAAAACGGTGCTTTTCTGCTCCGACGGCGACTTCACGCTGTTTGTGGACGATGTGGTGTCAGCCGGCGCTGACGGGCTGATCTTTGAGCCGATTACCGATCTGGATTACGTGGTGGAGCGGTACGGGAAGTCGAAGGTGATTGTGGGGAGCAAAGTGGATTGCCGCACTCTCACTTTTGGAACCAAGGAGGATATCCGGCGCGAGATTGATGAGACGCTGAAACTGGCGAAAGGCTGTCCCGGATTTTTCTTCGCGGTCGGCAACCACATTCCTAGCAACGTGCCGATTGATAACGCGCTCTACTTTTTTGAATACCTGAGCCGGAATTGGGCGCGATGAAATGGGTTAAACAGGCAAATTCATATTAAGACATATCGCTGTTTAATCAAACTCGTCGTTCTGGCGCACGGTATAGAAGCTGACGATACTGAGCACACTCAAAATTGCGATCCAAAACAGCGCTTTCTGCAGATTGGTGTTGTGGTAGGCGGCCACGATAAACCAGATGATGCCGGGTTCAAGCCAGAAGATGAACGCCATCACTGTCATCACATGAAATAAAATCCGGCAAGGCGGCAGCCGTAAGATGACGAGAATCCCCGGGATCGAAACCACGACCAGCGTCCACATGTAATCCCCGATCGATGCGTAGGGCTGTTTGGGATCGGTTTTTATTAAAAACTCGCCGGCAAACAGAGCGGCCAGCCCCAGTGCGATCCAGATCAAGCCCAGCACATCGAAACCCCAGCTACGCGGAAGCGGCTTTACCTCTGGCACGCTGCCCAGCGGCACCACTTCAAGCGGTTTGCCACATTTGCGGCATTCGACGGCCTCCTCGTCGTTTTGCTGTCCACAAACCTTGCAGAAAGTGAGCCGCATCACGATGGGTGCCGGCTCAGGGCTGAGCAGCGGTTCCGCGGTCACGTCAGGAAGTGGTGGGGGGGCGCTCAGGGAGACGCCGCATTTCCAGCAGATTCGATCCCGCGCGTAGCATTCGGCGCCGCAGGATTGACAGATTATGCGCTCTTCCGCCCGCATTTTCAAGAACCCCCAAACTTTCTTAATCCCTCTTGTGATTATTGGCTTATTGGGTCCGCACCAGCGGTTTCAATCGGGCGAACTTTTTTTCGCCGATACCGGTGACGTTCAATAGATCTTCAACGCTGCGAAAGCGTCCGTTTTTACGTCGGTAGTCCAGAATTCGCTGCGCCATTGCCGGTCCCACTCCAGGTAGCCGCTGCAATTCGGAATCGTCGGCCGCGTTTAAGTTAACTGTTCCATCGGCCGGAGTATGAATCTTCCCAGACGTGGCATGGGATCTCGGTGCGCGTCCGCCTTTCGATCCCACCCGATTGGCCGCGTCCAGACCAACCGCGTCGGATGCGTGAGTGCCTACCGCCTGTTCCTGATAGCTTGGAATGTAGAGTTGCTGTCCGTCTTCCAGCTTCACCGCCAGGTTAACGGCGTCCAGGTTCGCGTTTTGAGCGGCGCCGCCGGCCATCTTAACGGCGTCGGCCGCACGCGTATCGGCCGGCAGCCGATATAAGCCTGGCCTCTTCACCGACCCGGCGACGTGCACCAGAATCCATGTCGGGCTGCCGGCAGTCGGTGATTTCTCCGCGATGGTGGGGCTGGGTTTAACCGGCGTGGGTCTGGGTGTAGTATTCGCGCTGATTACCTCGATCTCCTGTTCGGAGGTCCGGCCGGCCCGCAAGAAATAGGCGAACGCACCACCGATCAGTGCGACCACCAGGATGATGACCCCCAATCGCTCTTTCGGGAACTGGGTTTTCATCGCAATGTTTCCTCCTTATATTCGGCGGTTTTTAACCGAGTTCTGCGTTACGATTGCGATGGTGTGAGAGGCAATGGGCCTCTTCTTTCAATGAATCTAAAGTGATCTATTCCAGTTGAACCTAAAATATTCCTGCTAAGGGGGTTGGGAATTGGGAGGCAATAAAAGAACGCCCCGCACTTACTACTCGGCGAAGCGTTCTTCTGGTAGGACTCCCCACCTCGGCAGAACTGCACCGGGTGGGACTTTATTAAGTTTTGAGATAGACGGGGCTCGTACCGCGCACTATCAAACAGAAATACGCTTCGCATCAAGTATACGTTCCCGGTCAGTTCTGAAGTAAGGCTTAAATGGAATGAATTGAGTATTGCGGGTGATGACGTGGAGAACGAGAATGGGATTATCGTTAGGCATAAACAGTCAGTGTGTACGCTCGCTCACGCTCGCGGCTCAGAGGTAGCTCGCAGGCTAGTGTAGTGCACACCATATAACTTGACATATGAATGGTTATATGGTAAGATATAGTATGAACTCA
>JAKBZR010000103.1 GCA_021842405.1 bacterium | reverse complement strand
GGTGGATCCGCTGACCGGAAAGAGCGCCCCCGACAACATCGGCCCCGGAACGCCAATCGTTCACTTCGAGCAGTGGGAAGAGAACGACATCGAGGTGAAGCTGATTTTAAAGGGAGGCGGCTGCGAAAACAAAAATATCCAATATTCCTTGCCCAGCGACCTGCCGGGGGTTGGGCGCGCCAACCGCGATCTGGATGGCGTGTACCGCTGCCTGATGCATGCCGTCCATCAAGCGCAGGGTCAGGGCTGCAGCGCCGGCATTTTAGGCGTCTGCATCGGCGGTGACCGCACCTCCAGCTATGACCACGCGAAAGCGCAGCTCTTCCGCTCGCTGGACGACGTCAACCCTCACCCGGACCTGGCCAAGTTGGAAGAGCGGATCGTAAAGGATGCCAACCAATTGGGCATCGGCACGATGGGCTTCGGCGGCGCGATCACGCTGCTGGGATGTAAGATCGGCGCCCTAAACCGGCTGCCGGCGAGCTTTTTCGTATCGGTCGCCTACGAATGCTGGGCCTATCGCCGCCTTGGCATGCGGATTGATCCGGCGACCGGTGTCATCAAGTCATGGCAGTTTTTAGCCGAATCGCCGGTGAAGATGGCGCGGGCGGAGGGCATTCCGGCGACCGGCCGCGAAGTGGATTTGGCCACTCCCATCACGGCGGAGGCGATCCAATCCTTAAAGGTGGGCGATGTGGTGATGTTGAGCGGGCAAGCCTATACCGCCCGTGATGCGGTGCATAAATATCTGGTTGATCATGAAGCGCCGGTTGACCTGCGGGGCGGTGTAATCTACCACTGCGGGCCGGTGGTTATGAAAAAAGAGGGCGGCTGGAAGGTCGTAGCGGCCGGCCCCACCACCAGTATCCGGGAAGAGCCGTATCAGGCCAAGATCATTCATCGCTTTGGCGTGCGGATGGTTATTGGAAAGGGCGGAATGGGCGCAAAAACGCTGGCCGCATTACAGGAAAACGGCGCCGTCTACCTGACTGCGATCGGCGGCGCCGCCCAATACTACGCCGATCGGATTACATCGGTGGGCGGCGTGGACTACCTGGAGGAATTCGGCCCGTCGGAAGCGATGTGGCACCTACGGGTCGAACGATTTCCAGCGGTGGTGACGATGGACGCTCATGGGAACAGCCTGCATCAGGACATCGAGGATGAGTCGTTGGAGAATTTGGAGCTGGTAGCTCATCGCGCATAAAACATGGATAAAGGACATCCTTTCCTTATGAGATTATTATCCGGTTTATGACAACTCCCTTCAAAAGAAGGCGGGTAGAGAGGCTGTTGCTTACCCTTTTTCTGCTGGTCATCGGCTCATCTTTCGCCGCGGCGTTTCCCCTCAGCAGCGACTTGCCGATTGGAGCCTGGGCGCCCTATTCGAGCCGTCATCTCGGTCCCAGCTACCTGGCCGACAATCTTCATGGCATGATATTCACCTTTCCCATTATTGTGGGAATGGAGGAGCCGGGCGAATTCGTCTCCAACCTCAAATTGATGCAATATCCGTGGTGGCATGGGCAATCTTCCCCCGCCAACTTCAAGGCAGAGCCACCCTTTCTCGCCACCACGCCCGGCATCGTGGAGGCGGCGGACGGAAATTACGGATACTGGCGCTACTCCATCCCATTCACCAGCAAAGCAGCTCCCGATGCGCCTTTAGGGGTTATATCCCCCAGTTCGTTGCAGGGGGGCATGGCAACGGTTGAGTGCTGGCCTGCCTATGCCGGACAATCCAACGGCCTGCTCATTCGCATCACGCTCTCCGCTCAAAAAGCTACAAATCCGCTCCCTTTTGCGATTGACCTGATGGGCGGCATTGACCCGATGAACTCAAAGCTTAACCCGGGTGATATCTCGGTTTCCGGCGACATGGCCAGCGGCACCATCTCGCTCGCTTCACCCCAGTGCCCCTATCAGTTTGTGCTGGCGGCGCGAACCGATATGGCGATTGACCTCCGTACTCTTAATGGCCCGGTTTTCGACCCTTCAATCACCACCGGAGCCGGGATGGGGAAAGATCAATTAAGTCTGAAGCCGGCGGTTGGAGCCGGTATATGGGCTGATTTGAGAATCAGCGGCTTGATGGTCTCTCCCGGCAAAACGATGATGCTGCCACTGGCCATCGGAGTGGGCAAAAATCATGAGGAGGCGCTGGAATCGGCCGAAATGCTGCTCAGCAATATGGATGAGCTTTATAAAATGGCGATTGCCCAGCATGAGAAGGTGAAATTCAAGGCACCGGCTCCCTGGGTCGGCCGTGAGATGGCGCAACTCCTCCTCAATCTGACCTACAAGGATTACCGCCGCACCTACATCCCAAGCCGGGATTGGGGAGCCTACGCGCCCGAGCCAGGCGGCTTTATCGCACTGGCCCTCACGGACTATCGGCCCGAGTTGGCCGCCGCGCAGCTCAACGCCTGGTTCCTCACCATGCTCAGCCCAACCCGATCGCTGCAGCCGGTACGAGTGCCGCCCAGCAACCTCTTCGCGCTCTGGCAGCTCTATGAGCGCACCCACGATAAGGAGCTGCTGCGGCGCTTTTACCCCTACGCCAAGCGGCGCTTCGTTGAGCTTTATCCCGACGCCGGAACCGCCGATGTCCCGTGGAAGCAGTTCGATTGGGCTTCCGATATCGTATCCAACCCGGCCAGCGATTATCGCAGTCGCAGCGGGATGCCCGACCTGCCCTTATGGAATCAAATCAAGTCGCTGGGTGATGGCCGCACCCCTCATGTTGCCACGCCCGACTACGCGGCCGAAGTGCTGCGTTCAGCCGTCATACTGCTGCGGATGGCAATCATCCTCAATGAGGGTCAGGAAGAAGAAAGTCGCTATAATCGCGATATTCGCTCAGCGATCGCGGCTCTGAACCGCATGTGGAACCCTGCAAATGGTTTTTTCGAGCCGATTGAGACCCAAACCGGCCGCTTCGTGAGTTCCGGTGGAATTAGCGTAATGGGATTGTTGCCGTTAATAACCGGCCACCTGGGAATCAAGGCGGCCGAGTTGAAAGATTTGCTTCGGCAATTGGAAAATAAGGAGATTTGGTCTCAATGGGGGGTCCGTTCCCTCACCTCAAGCTCGCCAAACTACCGCCCCGATGGCGCCTGGACGGGCGGAATTTCGGCAAACGTCCAATGGATGATTTGGAAGGGTCTGCTCGATCTGGGTGAGGCTCCACTGGCAGCCCACCTCGCTGAAAACGTCATTTCGGGCTGGCAATCTGCGATTACGGACACCCAACTGTGTCCCGCTTTTTTGAATGGGAGCACCGGCAAACCGGAAGGCTCGCCCGACACCTCTGGTGATGCCAGCGCAATCATCCCCCTTGCCGATGCTATGAAGGTGCCCGGCGCCGTCTCCACCGGTTGGGATACCGAAGTCGGCCAGCTTCACTACGATGCGAAAACCGATAAGATGATGGTTGAGCTGCTCTGCCACGAAGAAAAAACGACCGCCGGAGCCATCGCTGTGATGGGCCAGCCGGGGGTTCGTTACCGGGTCGGGGGAGCGGTCCAGGAGGTGGTGAAGGCGGATGCGAGCGGTGCCGTCGCTATTAATTTTCCAACCGGTGATGGAGTGGTGAGGCTGTGGATTCACCCCGCCAACGAAAAATAACATCCGCTCAAGTGCTGTCTCTGTTGCTCTTGGTGCTTTGTGGAGCCGGTTGCCGGCTGAACCTTCCCGGAACCCATGATCTGCCACCCGGCGTTCGCAAGATTGCCGGCGTTTTTCACGACCTCGACCCTCGCTTCTCACCGGACGGTCGCCGCATCGCCTTTTATCGTGAGACGGCGGACCGACGTTTGCAGCTTATGCTGACCGATCCCACCCTGCATCGCCCGGTCGCCATGCTACAGCCGGAACTGCTGGAGCCGGATAAGGGCTTCGATACCGACCGGTGCTCCTGGCGGGCGCCGGAATCGCTGGCCTGGTCGCCGAACAGCCGCTACCTCTTAATTCCACGCCCCGAATGGTATAAGTTTCCGGATGGCGAGCGGCTTCCCGGAACTGGCATCTGGCTGCTCGACCTGAAGTCGGGCGCATTGAAACCGGTCGCCATTCATCCCCGCAAGTACGCCAACATCTTTTACACCTACCGTTCCCAATCGTGGTCACCGGACGGAAAATATTTTGCCTTTATCGGTCAGGGCATAGACGGCGAAACGGCCCTCTACGTGGTGCCTTTCTGGGCTGAGCCGCCCCGAAAGGTCGTGCCGCGGTTTGATCGTTATGAGGCGACCGACTGGCCGGTCTGGTCCAAAGCGGCGCCCGATCGCCTGGTCTATCGCCAGGGCATTTTGCGAGGGCCCACCGCCGATCCCATCGAGACGCTTCGACTATTGGAGCCGGGAGGCGCCGCCCATGGCGCTATATTCGCGATGACGCCGTCTCGTTTCCGACCATTGTTGCACCGCGCGCCGACCGGCGGGATCCTGCCGCGCATCACGGCGCCCCAGTGGTCACCCGATGGCCGATGGATCGCTTTCGCCCTCTCGCCCAACTCGCTCAACCCTGAAATATCAGAAATTTGGATCGTTAGAGAGAACGGAAGCGGCGCCCGGCGTGTATCTCCACCGGATGGCCGTGGCTACCTCTGCCCTGAGTGGTTGAGCGATGATCGGCTGGCGGCCCTTCGACCCGATAAGGGAGGATATGACGTGGTGGAGATTGGCCGGAATGGGCAAACGGAGGTGATTGGCCGCATCGGCTCCACCGATTTCGATTTCTCACCTGACGGGCGGTCGGTTGTCTATGCCGATCCGGGCAGCGTTCCACCCGGTCGGAAAACGGGCTTGACTTTGGTGCACCTAAAAGCGATGAACCGAATTCCGGCATTGAGATGATTGAGGGTAAAGTTGCAGCTTACGATGCGGTTGAAAAGGTCCATTGGGCACACCGATACGTCATTCCCGCATGGCTCCACTCCAGTAGAGTGGATGGCGGGAATCCAGTCCCCTGCACATCATCTCACCGGTATGCTGATGCTCTCCTGAAAGGATGAATGACTTTTGCGTCGAGCCATGGCGGGAGGATGCCTCTTAAGGTTGCCACAAATCCAGGTCGTCAAGCCAGATGGCGCCGGTTCCACCCCCAACCGCATCAACGAAAAAGGCGGCATGATCGGCCTCCGAGGGCTCAAAGGGTGGATTTAAAATGGCGCTCACTTCCTTCCAATCACCGGTGCCGGTGGGTATGCGCCCAACGCCCTCAACGGCGCTCCAGCCCTCCTCGATGCTGCCCGGCTCCCCGGTGGTTGCGAGGCAATCGGTACTCACCCAACCTTTCGGACCGAACCAGGCCAGGTTGAGTGTGATGCGGCAACCAGTGAGGTTTTGACTTTTGACCCAAAATCGGAAATGGAGCGGCACTTTGCGATCCACCGTGATATTCCATTGCACCAGCCGCTGTTTAAAGGGGGCGCTCAACCTCAAGCAGCCCGGATACGTATGGCCGGTCGCCAGATCCAGCGCGACGGCAGAGCTTCCCTGGATCGTCCAATCGGATAGATCATTTCGATAAAAACCGCCGTCCCGAATCAGGTCGGGGCCGCCGTTGGCGGTTATCGGCACCAACTTGATCTGCTCGATCGGCTGAAGAAGCGAAAAGTTCGGCGGTTTTACCCGGCATCGGACCGCAATCGCTCCGCACAACCGGCCGGTATGCCGTTTCGCCCCCACCAAAATGCTCCTGCTCCTACCTTCAGCGTTCCCATTTTCAGCCAACCGAGCCGAGAAATCCGACGCGGGATGCACCTCCACCGTAATGGATGATTTTAACGGCGCCTCCAGCAAAACAATGGCTGATGGGTCGCTCCCCAGCGTCAATTCATCCGGCATAAGCTGAAACGCCGATCCGACAGATGCAATCCCGGCCATCTGCCGGCTTCCCACGATGTAGAGCGGCCCCTTTGAAAAATCCAGCGTGATATCAGCGGCTTTACCTCCGGCCGACCGGTTGGTGAAAATATCCTGAACGACAATCGATTCCTGGTCCAGGCAACCCAATGAGGTTGCCGTCGTCCGATTGGCTTGACCGCTATTGGTGCGCCATGCCACCGCGACCGGTCCATCAAAGGAGACCTGGCTGATTCCCGCCTCCGTATTTTGTGCCAGCCCCAGGCATCGCCGGCCGTCCACCATCTTCGCGAAACCGGCCAACGCGGCGTAGGCCAGCTTCGGCAGAAAACCCAGGTACAGCACTCCGATGCCGGCATCCGCGGTCCAGCCCGATTCGTGGGCGGCATCGCGCGGATCATAGGTGCAAAACCAGTAAGCCTTCATATCCGGGTTTAAAGTCAACGCCTGAGCGTAGTTCTCCACCAGCGTGGCGGCTTGCTTCCGTTCGGAGCAATCGTATTTTTGTGAATAGGCGGCATTGAAATCGTAGGCCGTCGTCCCCAATTCGTTAATCCAAAAGCGATTGATATGGTGCTTTCCCAGCACCTCGATGCGCTTTTGCGCTTCATATCGGAAATCGTAGGGTGATGCGTAGTTGTGAAAGGTGGCCACGTCCATATATTTTCGCGCCCCGCCGTCACACACCCGTTGGAGCCAGTTGATATCGCCCGCCAGCGATAGGCCGAGAATTTTGCAATGGGGATCCGCACGCTTAGCCGCCTGCCAAGTAATTTTCAGCATGGCCAGATACTGCTCGGCTGCATTCGTCGTTTTGGTCCACATTCCGTCCGGCTCGTTCCAAACTTCGTAATAGGGGATGCGTCCCCGATACTGGGTAACGAGCCGATGAACATAATCCCCCCACTCATTTAAGCGATTCATCGGCGGAACCCCGAACGGCGCTCCGTTCGAAACCCAATCCGGCGCCTCGCACAGAATGTCTTGATAGCGCATTCCATAACGATCCATCCGGCGGAGTGCGGCGTCCAATGCGCGGGTGTCCCATTTGCCGGGTTGAGGCTGCTGCGTGCTCCAGGTGTTCTCCCAGGCGAGCCAGGGCCGAATCCAGCGCACGCCGGCCGCCGCCATCATCGGAACCTGAAATGCGTACCACCAGATCTGCTGCTGGAAGGTATTGATTCCGATTTTAGAGGAATCCGGATGCACCCTTCGAGGAGTGGGAATTCGGCAAATTCGCAGTGTGGCGACGGGGCGACCGTTACAGCTTGCGTTTAAGATAAAAATCCCGAAACGCTCCAGCGGGAGAGCGATCGTGTGCAGCGAAATTTGACCGGCTTTCAGTGACAATCTCTGACTGTGGTGCCAAATTCGATCACCGGTGTGATAGTCCAATAAATCCAGCGAAATATCCGCTTCCCGTCGGATGCTCGATCCAAACCCGACCAACGTAACGCGAAGCCTCTCATCTTCTGAAAAAATGTTGCCGACCTGGTCGGTCAACAACCGAATCGGCGGCCCGGATTCCATATCAGACGGCGCCAGCCAGACCGGTACCAAAGTGTCGCGTTGCGCCCCTTCGGGAACCAGATAGAGCGCTTCCACATAACGGTCGCCGGTCACCGCCGGACCCAGCGTTAGGTTTTCTATCACGCATTCCAGGATGCCCTGACCAGCGGGCTTCACCGTCACGCTGCAGGTGAAAAAGGGGTCGCTGATTATAAATCGGGCGGCCGATCTCTCAACATTGACCGGCGCAGCATAACGAAGCGTGGCGTGAGCGGGATCGCGTGGAAACTCCGGATCACAGCAGAGGTAGGCGAGCTTGAATGAATCCGCCTCCCCGCCGGGGTAGGCAAGCGCGCGAACCGGCCCCCCCAGATGGAGATGCTGGCCATCCCAATCCAGGAATTGCCAGCTTCCGCGGTACATATCCAGCAGCTCAATCGTGAAGGGTTGCAGGGGAAGCGGCGGATTTTGAACGGTAGCGGTTTCTCTTTTACCCAATACGGCGCTGCCGGCCAAAGCGGTGAGTGATTTTATAAAGTCACGTCGGTTCATTGTTGTTTGGTATGTAAGAGTTCAGTTAATAATACCTATTTGAAGCTTGTCAAATCGTTGATTTGCAACCGCATCTCTCTTCGACCTTCGCTTTTCCCGTTTAGCAGGTATTCCATGACGGCGAACATCAGGTATACTGGAGTTGTTAAGCAACCTGTCTGCTGCAGGCAGGTTGGGGGGTCGTCCAGTGGCAGGACACCAGCCTTTGGAGCTGAGAACAGAGGTTCGAATCCTCTCCCCCCAGCCAACGAAGCCGATCAAATCTTTTCCCCATCGCTGTAAATGCATCCTTTAAGTCACCTCCACGACTTTAAGAGGGTGAATAGAAAGCGCTGGAGTTAGTTATTCTCAATTCCCGCGAATACCGTATCTCCTTGCCCCCTAAAAAATGATAAGGCGCAACTACCGGGGAGAGGGAGGAGGTTTTTCAGCCGCCATTGGGAGTTCCGAACCAACTACATCTTTGTCAGGGCTAACAGCCCAGTGCTGAGAATTAGGCCTAGGAAAACCCAATAGATCACCCGATTCGTTCCTCGCAATGCATGCTTCCCCATCACGCGCCGATCCGAGGTGATGAGGCCGAGCATAACGGCCGGACCAATCAGCACCACGATCTGAAGCACCATCAAATTGATGGCCAGGTTCACCAGGTTTATGGTCAGCATCGGAATGACCAGTGCCGGGATCGATTCCACCAGATAGACCTTAAACCAGTTTTTTCGACCCCACCCCAGAGCCTCGGTCACTCCCCAGGAGCTCCCCAGCGAGATCACGATGAGAGCGATGAAGGAGGCAGCGATGAGCCCCACCGCGAACACGTAGGGAGCCGCGCTGCCCGCAATTTGTGATAGGCCTTGCGAAAGCACCTTAGGTGCGGTGAAATTCAGTGAGTCGCGCTTCACGCCGATGGTGGCCACCGCAATGGCGACCATGATGACCTCCGAAGCAATTGCACCCACCGCCGTCTCAACCCGAACCGCCCACAGATGCGATGCGGTGGCGCCCTTTTCGGCGGTGGCGGACGCCTGATAAAACAACATAAACGGCATAATGACCGCACCCACGTTGGCGGCGATTAGATAAAGGAAATCGGGTGACCGGGAGAAATAGAATGGAGTGATTGTAATGCCGTTTCGGGCAGTCAAAAAAGCGGAGATTGCCCAGGAGATGACAAACAGGATCGATATGATCAGCAAGGGCTTTTCCGCTTCAGCATAACGCCTTTTATACACGATGATCACGTGGGCGACGAATACGATCGGCACCGATAGAATGGGTGCCATACCGAAGATTTGGAACCCAATTGCGGCGCCGGTATACTCCACGATATAGCTGATAACATCCACCAGAGCCATCGGAATGGAGGCTAACAACGCGGTTCGCCTGCTGTAATTTTCCCGGATCAGCTCACCCAATCCTCTATTGGAGACAGCGCCGAGCCGTCCGGCCGCCTCCTGGAGCACGAAAAGCGGAATCGTTAAGATAAGCAAAAACCAAACCAGCTTGGTGCCATAAGCTGCTCCGCTTTCAGCGGCCGTTATCACGCTGGCTGCATCCACATCCGCGATCATAACCAGCCATGCCGGCCCCCATAGCTTACACAAGCTGCAAAACCTGGCGCGGGTGTCCTCTCTGCTGATCATATTTATCATTTTCGTTTCGTAAGGTATCCTTCCATCTCTTTCAACTGATCATATCGTTAAAACCGATGTTATATCGGCCGAAGTAATTGCAATAGTGTTGCAAGTAGCGCGTAAAAAAAGACCATCTCGCCTCATGTTTTTCGCTGGCAATCGGGGCAAACGGCCGCGACCTCCGTTCTCACTGTCTTAATGATGAATCCCGTCTTCTGCCGAATCTCGTCGCAGAGATCGGACAGGCAATCGGTGTGGAGTTCCAGGATTTTACCGCATGAAATACAGCCAATGTGGATGTGGCCCCTGTCATGCCGGATTTCGTAGTAGTGTTCGTGGCCGTTCAGATGCAGCAGGTCGAGCTCCTCCACCAGTCCCAGCTCCTTTAACATGGTCAAAGTGCGGTAGACGGTGGTGCGGTCTAGCTTTACCCCTTTTTCACGGGCTTGATAAAGGAGGTCGCTGGGGTGGAGGTGTTGGTTGGCCGATTCGATCAGGTCGATCAGAATCCGTCTTTGCTTTGTGAGGCGGATCCCTTTATCGCTCAGCTTGGAGGCCAGCTCCGGTTGTTGATTTCGTTTCGGCATAGGGTTGATCAACTTGCAAATTTGTTGCAACTATCATAACTATATCATACATTCCTTTAGATGTCAAGAGAGTAGGAGTTCAATTTTCGGGGAATGTTTTCTAGCAGCATTCGTCGCCCCCCCCCCCACCCCAACCCTCCCCCGTCAACGGGGGAGGGTGTCATTGCGAGCGAAGCGAAGCAATCTCAT
>JAKBZR010000102.1 GCA_021842405.1 bacterium | reverse complement strand
ATCCATAGACACATGAGAATTCACCCCCACCCTAACCCTCCCCCTCAAGGGGGAGGGGAACATTTCTTCTCCCTCAAGGGGGAGGGGAACATTTCTTCTCCCTCAAGGGGGAGGGGAACATTTCTTCTCCCTCGAGGGGAAGGGGAACATTTCTTCTCCATTGAGGAGGAGGGGAACATTTCTTCTCCCTCGAGGGGAAGGGGAACATTTCTTCTCCCTCGAGTGGAAGGGGAACATTTCTTCTCCAAACTTGGAGCGGGAACAGGGGTGAATGCCTTTCAACTGAATTATCCATAGAACTGAATCAATTCATAATGTCAAATATATTACGACCGGCGTAATAAGCTGGACTAGCCTCTTATGCACCTATTTTCCGGATATCAATTACCGGGCAATAATCGGTTTGCGTTACCATTTCGTTTTGGCGGAGTGGCCATTTGAAAGACGATATGAATTTTGCTCGGCTTGAGCGGGCAGGCATCCTCGTTCAGCAGGCGGTCAGCGACCGGGTCTGCACCGCTGCGGTCTTATTGGTTGGACGCCACCACGAGGTTATTTACGAGCAGGCGTTCGGTAAAACAGAAGAGAATGGAACCGCGGCAACGGTAGAAACCCTCTTCGACCTGGCCTCGTTAACCAAGCCGGTAACGGCCGCCTTGTTGATGATGCTGGTGGAGCACGGTATTGTTTCGCTGAGCCGCCCTTTCAGCGATTACTGGCCAGAAATGGATAAAACGGAGGTCGGCCGCATTACGATCCGGCAGCTCGCCACTCACACTTCCGGTCTTCCATCCTGGCTTCCGCTCTATCAGAAAGCCAATTGCTTAACTGGTGCGATTGATATCATTGCAAATGAACCCTTGGAGAGGGAACCCGGCAGTGGCTACAACTACAGCGATTTGGGATATATATTGCTCGGTGCGCTCATTCAACAACTCACTGGAGAATCGTTGGATAGGCTGGTTAAACAAAAGATGGGTGAGCCTCTTGATTGGAAATACACCGGCTACCATCCGGCGATTGTGAATTTGATAGCCGCCACCGGAAATTGCAACGCACGGCCCGATGAAAAGCTACGCGGGATCGTGCACGATGCAAACTGCTGGGCGTTAGGGGGTGTAACCGGTCACGCCGGACTTTTCGGGACAGCAAGAGAGATGGCTGCATTGGCATTTAGTTTATTGCCATCATCAGAGCAGCCGACGCCCTTTGGTCAACGACTTAATCTGCTGTCACCCGCGGCCGCCAAGATTTGCCGTGAAAGTCAGATTCCCGCCTCGATTGGAGGTCATTCGATCGGGTGGTTCACCGCCGACAATGATATGCTCCCAGCCGGTGACTTGATGTCCCGATCCGCGTTCGGTCACACCGGGTTTACCGGCACAATGATCGTCGCGGACCCGGGCCGGGAATTGGTGCTGGTGTTATTAACGAATCGGGTTTATTATCCAGGAGATAATCATGCGGTCTCGTTGCTTCGCCGCCACGTTGCCAATGTGGTGAGTTCGGCGTGCCGATGACAGATCCCTGATACTACTGAAAATCGCCAAAATGTGAGATGGGCTTATTTACGAAAGCCCTGGGTCTATTCGATGGGAAAGCCCATCTCTGCCAACGAATGAGCGTCCAGCGCTCGATCAATCGAGGTATCCAGATCGCCGCGTTTTTCAATGCGCTCGATACGGGCGACCACACTGGTGACCCTTCATCCCCGCTAATTCACTCGCTCTTGCCGCCGAAATAACGCTCGATCAGAATTACGGCCGCTAAATCATCGTAAGGAACGGTTGGAGTTCGCAAGCCGCGAGGAATTAATCGGCGCAGACCGATCGGCCGGTGCGTTTCCACCCAGCGGGCGCGCGCCTCTTGTGAGGAGCCGGCCTCCTCCACGAACCTGATCGAGACGTCAGGCCATTGGCTTTGCAGAGTTTGCTGGATCTCGTTGCAGGCGGTCCGGTTACCAATAATGATGAGCGAAGGTTCAAATTTCTCCTCAGCCTTGACCAGCCATTGTGGGAGATCGGCCCGATTCACTACTTCATGTGCAATCACATCTCCATCCGGGCTGGCCATCGCGATACCACATTTACCTCGTCCCGGATCCACAGCCAGCACGATGGTTGTTTTCACTCTACGCCCCTCACTGCAATTTGAAGGTTGTGACCTCACTGCTTTGCGAATCGACGCCACCGATTATATTAAAGCGTAAATGCAATAGGTCGGCTGAATTGGTGTTGCGGCTGGCAATGGCGGTTATTTGCGCTGCCCGGCCGGCCTGGCGTATCCTCTCGGTTAAGGCGGCAAGGTCGGCTGCACTCACGGTTCCCACCTCCGGCGTACTGCTATCCGGCTTTATCCGAGGGATGATGCCCGCCTTCAACGCCGCCTCTCGCACATTCTTTTGTAAAAATTGAACCAGATCTTGAAAAACTTCCGGCGTTTGGCGATCGCCATTGAGTACGGCGCGCGCCACCGTCTGCCCCTTTCGGAAAATTATTTGATTCACATAGGGATGCAATTCGACCGTCACCTGTTGATTGGCCACCGTGTTTCTCACCACAACCGCCACGATGCAGGTATTGGTGCCGGAATCGGCGATCTGCCGCGCTAAAGCATCAATGCTCTCTTGTTCGTTAATTTTGATGTTGGTGTAGCCGCCGCCTTCAATCGGCTCCACCAACTGCTTTCCCTCGATCTTAACCGCCAGCGCGTTGTTTCCGATCGCTGCGCCCTGCGCTAAAGCAGTGAGGCTGCATTGATGCAAGAAATCTTCGATCTCACGCTTTATCTGTTTATAAGATTGGTGTGGTGGGATGATGGTTCGTCCCAGCTCATCACCGGCATCATAAATGATGGGGTTTTGGCGCAATGCCACCAGTTCGGCTCCCACGTTTTCGCCAAACACGGAGGTGGCGGCCAGCTCCTGTTCACGCAGTTTCAGTTGCCCGGTTAAATCGTTGTTTTTCGACGCCAGTTGATCGTTCTCCGAAATGAGACTGATTTTTTGATTGATCAACTTCTTCACGGCATTGGCAAGCGAGACCACCGAATGATTAAGCGTTGATTTCGTCTGTTCGAGAGCTGCGTTTTGCTGGCTGAGGTTATTGTTACGCTTTAGCAAAAGCTGATTTGCCTGATCCAAATTTAACTTATCCCGCATCAAGCTGTAGCTCTGACGAGCAAGCTCCGAGTTCGCTTCCGAATAGGCCATATTGCGTTTTTTTAATTGGTTGGCCCGTGCTTGAACCCGACTTAATCGCACGGTGGCTTGATTGAGGTTCGTCTGAACGATCTGCAATTTGCGATCGGCCTGCATCATTCTTTTTGAAATTAAGGCCAGTTTTTGACTTTCCCGGCGCAATTTTTGATGAACCTCGCCCAGCCGTATCCGCTCATTATTCTCCATCTGTTGAGTATCGCTGAGCTGCGTGTTCAAATTTTGAATACGATCTCCTAACAGCCCCTCTGTTTGCTTGAGCGAGCGATTTTGACGCTCGAGGGAATTCCGCATCCGAATGGCCTGTTCGCCCTCCAATATGATTTCACGAACGGTCGGTATCGCAATAAAGAGGACTAGAATGGTAAATGCGGAGATAAAAAAGCCGGTGACGGTGGTGATTAATATGGCAGTGTGCCGCGGACGCAATCCGAGAACCGAGACGCGCCGCTTTCCCAACCGCCTCCCTTGCAGATCCCCGTAATAGGCGATCACCCCGCCCATCGCCGCCATTAATATCAGGGCCATGATTGTCCAAAGCATCTTCAGACACCCCCTGGGCGTTCAGGTGAGCGAGCTGGTCCTAGCGAGATGCTCGCGCAACCAGCAGTGACACCGCAATCACCCCCAATAGATCGGGGAGAAATGCGGCAGCCATCGGTGGTATTCCACCGCTTTTCCCCACATAATACGCCGCATGATAGATTACCCAGTATAAAAATATAATTAATAGTGCGATCCCAAATCCAACCGCTCGGCTGCCCCTTTGCGGCCGAATCCCAAGCGGTGCCCCCACCACTCCAAAGATGAGGCTAGCCAGCGGAAGTGACAGCTTTTGGTAGAGATCCACCTCATCGCCCAGTGGATCCATCCCTTGTGACCGCTCGGCAATAATTTCACGTCGCAGCTCTCCAAAGCTCTTTTGATTATTATCGGTAACTTCGGCCTGCATCACACCACGAAAAGTTTTGCCGACGCGCACCCCCTTCGGTAAGGTGCTGGTTGATAATTTTTGGGCGTACATCACATCCCGTTTATAAGGAAGCAGCCAAACTATCTTTGCGTTGATATAGTCCCAATTCAGCCCCTTTGGATCTCGAGCGATCGCACGTTGGGCGTGGAGCACCATCCATACCCGGCCATAGGTTTTGGGATTCTCGCTGAATTTGATGATCGTGACATTGCGCAGGCTTTGAGTGCGGGCATCGTATCCACCCTGTATATTGACCACTTCATCCACGCCGTGACTGTTTTCAATAATGTAATGCAGCGGCTGGTCGGTTGCTTGAATGTGCTTCGTCGCTGATTGCAGCGTGCTCCAGTAAGCTCTGGCAGCCGGTGGCACCACCGTATCGTTCCAGATGAAGGCGATAACGGAAACGCTCAACCCCACCACCACCACCGGCTGGCAGACCCGGTAAAAGCTGATCCCGCTGGCCGCAATGGCAATGTTTTCACTATCACCCGACAGGCGACCAAAAGCCTGCAACGACGAAAGCAGCATCGCCATCGGTAAAGTTTGGGTAAAGAGGGCCGGCAAGGCGTAGATAGCGATCATTAATACGGTGAAAACGGGTACGCCCTGCACGATTAGGTCCATCGTCTTTGCCAGGTACCCGGCGCCAAACAACATCACCAAAAACAGCGCAATACTGGAGCCGATCCAGACAAAAAGCTCATGATAGATGAGTTTATCAATCAATCGCATGCGAATCAGCCCTCGTAGCCTTCGCCAAAATAGTACTTTCGAGCGTTGGGGTCGTCCGGCAGCGAGTCGGATCGGCCGGCCGCCCGGATAGATCCGTCGGCGATAATGTAGGCGCGCTCCGTAATCTTGAGGGTTGCCTGCACATTGTGGTCGGTGATCAGCAAGCCAATTCCTCGCTCCTTGAGGTGAGAGATGATCTGCTGAATATCCTGAATCGCGATCGGGTCAACGCCGGTAAACGGCTCGTCCAACAGGATGAAGGCCGGTTTAGCGGCCAGCGATCGGGCGATCTCCACCCGCCGTCGCTCGCCGCCGGAGAGCATCTTTCCGCGATGACCCCGCAGGTGCGAGATGTGCAGTTCATCTAGCAACTCATTGACACGCTGATTTTGCTGATCGAGGCTCAACCCCATAAACTCGAGCACCAGCCGCACGTTATCCTTCACCGTCAGTTCGCGAAAGATGGAGGGTTCTTGAGGAAGATAACCGATGCCGGAACGAGCCCGCTTCCACATCGGCAAGCGCTCGATGTTTTCACCATCCAGCAAAACGCTGCCGGAATTCGGCCGAACCAGACCTACGATCATATAAAAGGTGGTCGTTTTTCCCGCCCCATTCGGGCCCAGTAATCCGACCACCTCACCCTGTTTAACTGAAAGACTGATATCGTTGACTACATTGCGCCCTCGGTAAGTCTTGATCAGATTTTTGGCTTCGATCTCCAATGATCTCTCACTTTATGGTGGGTTGAGATTTTTGCGATTCGCCGCTGTTGGCGTTTTGAGCTGGCGGTGTGCCGGTGGTTGCCGGTTTCGCTGCTGGCGGCTTCGGCACAAACTGGATCATGTTATGAGCGGGAATACCGGCCACCTCAAAAATATATGGACGTGATTTCAAGTCAATAGTTACGGTGTCACCAGTAATCCGACCCGGGCCGATCAGGTGCTCCGGGTCCGTAATTTCAGTCTGAACATGGCCGGTTATCACGACCTTATCGGTAACGCGGTAGTATTCCAGCGAATCGGCTGATCCCTTTAGTTCCTGCATTGCCTTCCCATCCGCGGTCGGAATCTCGGCTGAAAATTGAACGCCGCCGGTTGCCTCCGCCGTGCTGACCTCGTTGACGCCCGGTTTTTCTCGGCGGGCGATGATGTGGGGCGCTACCAACTTCAATCGGCTTTTCAATTTGGCATCGTATGAGACGAGTGTGGAACCGGGTCCCCAGATTTCCACCTCCTTGCTTAATACACCGGAAGCCTTCGTAAAATTGGACAGCGTCACCGTCCCGATCGTGAAGCTGGCGGTCGTGCGGCTTCTATTCGCCGGCGCGCTGATCGCCACACGGCCGACCGCCAGCAGAATTAAAACGGTCGCCACCCGTAGCGTTGATCCACCCAAATTTTTCATTGCACTCCACCTCACCTTTTAACCCTGACAATCCATTTCTCAAGCGATCGCGTAACCACTGATTTACGGCACATGGAACTGATTAAAGGCGGTATCAACCGTCAGATGCTGAACGTTCTGCAGCACCCATGCCGGCTGATTCTTCCGCAACTGCACTGCACGGACATTTCCCTCCGCCACGATAATGCTTTGTTTACCGTACCAGGTAATCCGATCCGCATTTAAGGTGGTGACCGGCTCATTCAACGAGTGCAAGGTCACCCCTCCCTTCGCGTAAACCTCACGATTCTTATTCGAAAACTCAACCCACGGCGCGACAATGGTTGCGAGCGGCCGGCCCGCTTTGTAAATAAGGGCGTGAGCATCGAACAGGATCCCTCGTTCGCTGGTGGACTTAACCGTACCGCTGGCGGCATGGATTCGTAAAAACGGCCATATTTTACCGCTTGGCGAGAGCTCATGCAGGATGATGAGTAAACCGCTGCTGTAAGCCGCCTTCGGCACGGTATCCGATTGGCTATTTTGCGACTGGCTCGATGCTACGGCCTGGCCTTTTATGCCATCGCTCAGCCGCCCGCCTTTATGCGGCGAAGGCGGTGGCCCCAAACAGCCGCTGATCCCCACCCAAACCATCAACACACCGATAATATAGATTGGAAACCGCCGCCTTCCGCCATTCATCGGAGATTCACCGTGTCTCATCGAGATCGGCCCTCACTGCCTTGCACCGGCGCTCAGAGCGAGATTGGTGGCAGGTAAATCGGCGGCCTGCAAGCGAAGCTGGCCGCAGGCTGCATTCACATCCAACCCGCGCGTCATCCGCTGGGTGGCTGCACGTCCCATTTTTTCAAGCTCATCTCGAAATGCCTGAATTCTTGAGCTGGACGGCCGCCGATACGGGGCCCCCGGTACCGGATTATAAGGAATGAGGTTGACATTACCCGGCAACCCAGCCAATCGCTTCCCCAATGCGCGCGCCTGCTCCGGGGAATCATTGATTCCTTCCAACAGAATATACTCAAATGTAAGCCGGCGGCCGGTTCGCTCGTAATAGGTGCGACAAGCCGATAAGATCTCTGCCAGCGGCCATTTTCGCCCGGTCGGGATCAACTGCGAGCGGATCTCATCGTCAGCGGCGTGCAGTGAAAGCGCCAGCGTAACCGGCAAACCCTCCTCCGCTAAACGCTGAATTCCGGGCACCACGCCCACCGTCGAGATGGTGATATTGCGAACCGATATGCCCATCTCTGCCCTCAAGAGCCGCACGCTTTGGATCACCGCATCCAGATTGAAAAGCGGCTCACCCATACCCATATATACGATGTGCCCGATACGGGATGGCGCATCAGATTGAATCGCCAGCAATTGGCCGATTATTTCACCCGCCGTCAGATTGCGCTGAAATCCACCCAGTGCCGTCGCACAAAACCGGCAGCCGGCCGCACAGCCCGCTTGAGATGAGAGGCAAGCCGATACGTACCTCCCGAAGGGCAAGTAGACCGCCTCAATCGCCACTCGATCCCCATATTGCAACAGGTACTTGATGGAGCCGTCGCGGGACCTGAGATGCTGTAACATTTCGGGATGGCCTAGCTGAAACCGCCGCTTCAGCTCCTCACGAAAGGTCAGTGGAAGATCGCTCATCCTGTCGAAGTCACCGGCACAGCGATGATAAATCCAGCGGGAGAGTTGCCGACCGCGAAATCGGGGCTGCTTCATTTCGGCAGCCAGGTCCTCCAACTCGGCGGCCGTACGGCCAACTAAAGGTAAAAGGTTCTCTTCTCTTCCTGATGAGTCGGCCAATAAATCGGCCGTCTGCAAATTGGTTAGCTCCTGCCGGGTGCCTGAGATCATCGGAATTCGGGTTGAGGACAAGCCTTCATCACCATCATTTCCACTAAGACTCCACCCGCATCCAGTTTTCAATGCTCTTAACCACCGGTAACCGGGCTATCTCATCGAGCGAGTTGCGCATATTGCGTTCCAGCACCTCGTGGGTCACCCAGACGATCTCGGAAAGGTCAGCCGCCCGCGATTTTTGAACCACCGACTCGATGGATACCTCATGGTCGCCCAAAACGGTGGCAATTGCGGCCAGCACCTTGGGGCGATCCGCCACCTGCATCCGGATGTAGTAGCGGGTGATCACCTCTTCAATGGGTTGAATTCGCTTCCGTTCGAAGCAGGTGCAGCCGACACGTCCGGTGGCGCCGAGCATAATGTTCCGGCAAACGTCAATAATATCACCCACCACCGCGCTGCCGGTCGGCATCGAACCCGCCCCGCGCCCATAAAACATCACATCGCCCACCGCATCCCCTCTCAAGTAGATCGCATTGTAAACATCGTTGGTTGAGGCCAGCGGGTGCGCCAGCGGCAACAGGGCGGGATGAACCCGCACCTGAACCGTTTGCTCATCCACTTTGCGGGTCACCCCTACCAGCTTGATGGTGTAGCCCAGCTCATGGGCGTAATCCATATCGGCACGGGTAACCTTCCGAATCCCCTCACAATAGACTGAATTGACATCCACGCGGCTGGTAAACGCGATGGAGCTGAGGATCGCTATTTTGTATTGGGCGTCATAGCCGTCAATATCGTTGGTTGGATCGGCCTCGGCATAGCCTCGCTGCTGCGCCTCTTTCAGCACCTGTTCGAAATCGGCGCGCTCGTTCGCCATTCGGGTTAAGATGTAGTTGGTCGTTCCGTTTACGATGCCGATCAGTTCCTCGATCCGGTTGGCAGCCAGCGCGTTTTTCATCGGTTGAATGATGGGGATGCCCCCCGCCACTGACCCCTCGAACTGAAAATCCAGGTTGCGCCGAGCCGCCTCTTCCAGCACGCCGTGGCCTTCCTTCGCGATCATCTCCTTGTTAGCGGTTACGACATGCTTTCCATTTTTAAGCGCTCGCATAACGAAGCTCAATGCCGGCTCAACCCCGCCGATCAGCTCGCAGACGATATCAGTCTTCGGGTCATCCAGCACCTCATTCGGATCGGTGGTGAGCAGCCGACGGTCCACCTGGATGAGTCGAGGTTTATTGAGATCACGGACCGCGATGCGTCGGATGCAGATCGGGCAGCCGATCTTTTTCTCGATCATCTCACGGTTTCGCTCGATGACGGCGACCGTGCCGGACCCCACCACGCCCAGACCGAGCAAGCCGATCTGTATACTATCCCTCAACATATTAACCTTTCTCTATCTCCAGCACAACCAGCGTATCGCCGGCCCTTACCAGTTGGCCGTTGGCGGCCGGAATCTCAACCACGGTTCCGCTCACCTCGGACGGAATCTCGGTAAAAACCTTCATCGCCTCGATAATGCCGATCGGATGCCCCACTTCGATATGATCGCCCACCTCAATCAGGGGCGGTACATCGGGAGAGGAGGCGCGATAAAAAACGCCGGCCATCGGCGACTCGATTCGGATGCGGTTTTTCTCTTGTTCGGAGTGCGGCCTGGTGGCTGGAGCGGCGTGCATCTCATAAAAGGCGGGCACCGCTTCTGGCACCATTGCGGCTGCGGCCGGCTCCGCGATGATGGAGATGGTGACGTCCTCTTCGCTGATGGTCAGCTCCGTCAAGCCATAACGCTCCACCACACCGATCAGCCGCTCAATTTCCGCCAGATTAATCTCCACTCAACGTCGCCTTTCGCAAACCAATGCCCTGTTTGGGCTGTTCGATAACAGTCTTAATTTTAAATTGTTAATAAAAAGAGAAGGGCAGCCGCTTCGCCCTTCTAACCCGTTGCCAATTTTAGCATCGGATGCGGATATCTGTCAATTTTCCCGATCCACGTAAGAGTTCAGTTCTCTGGGTAATTTGGGCGGGTGTTACAGGGCGGTGTGTCTTGACCCCCATCCTGGCCTGGTAGAAGAAGGGGGGCTGGGGTGGGGGCGAACAAAAATCATTCCCATAAACCTGAACGCAAGAGTTCAGGTTTGCTGAGAATGGTGCTGAAGGCCGGTTAATTTTACTGGAGACCTCGATCGGCCTGCCTAACGGCAGGCAGGCGGTAGA
>JAKBZR010000018.1 GCA_021842405.1 bacterium | reverse complement strand
AGGGTTTGGAACGGGTGGTAATACTTCCGGTAATGCCTCTTTTCGGAAGTATACGGAAACACGGAAAAGGAAAGGTGATCTTCGGTCTATACATGGGGACGGGCATGAGAACAGGCGGGGGGGGGGTATGGCGACCGCTGAAAAAAAAGAGGCGGGAGCTAGCTGCGCCACCCCCTAAAATTCCGCGCATGAAAATTTTTCAGATAACGATGCCAGCCGATCAGCGGCGTAATATAATTCCGCTATTGTAATACTATATTCTGCTGATTGGCTCACCACATATAGGGGGTAATGGTCTAATATCTGTTATTATAATACCCTTATTCGGCAAATTTCGGCGGTTCACCAAACATGCGTGGAGTTTTATAATACCCTTATTCGGCAGATTTCGGCGGTGCGCCCCCACGTGGGAGAGTGCCCTGGAAGTGGGGTGCAATATTGGCACCCTAATATGGGTTCACCCCCACGTGCGTGGAAGAGTGGCTGAGCAATTTGCTCAAGAATCGGGAGTGGTCGGTTCACCCCCACGTGCGTGGGAGAGTGCCCTTACATCGCGCCGGAGATCGGCAAAGGCGCTTATGAAGCTGTATTATTGGTAGCCGTATCGGAAATCACGGGCGCTCGATCCGAAGCCCAAACGAACCGCCGCCCAGATAGCGGCCGGCAAAGCTGCCGCCCAGCGGTTAGCCGCCATCAGGAAATCTGCTGGGAGCGGCTAGCGTAGCGGCTAGAAGGATTTTATAGGCGTTCCAGGGCCGAAAACGGGTTAGGATACGTTTTGGCGATTTCGGCCCCAGAAAATTCTTATTCCAGCGGCTGCATTTCGTTGCCAATTGGGATACCCTTGCGAAATCTCGGCGTGCGAATACGAACCCACTGAATTAGAGGTTTTTAGTCGCCGCCCTGATTCTCCTGAGCCGTTTTATCCAAGTGGCGGGCTGCATCTCGGCACTCGCCGTGCCGAGTGGGTGCGGCTAACTGAGAAGATAAGAAGGGGCACACGGGCGGTCTATCACCAATTCCGCGCAGAAAATGGCTGGTGGAACGGGAATAGGACATATAGGACTTATAGGGCTTATGCGTCCTATTCCCGTATTATAATCCCCTCTCGCAATAAAAAAGTGCTAATATTAGCACTTTTTTGCTGTTATAGGGTATTATAATAATGTCGCTGGTGAGCGGCAAGGGGTAAGGGAATGACACAAATAATCTTTACACCAAAGGCGCCGATACCTGGCCCGCAGCCGCAAGCGGCGCCGCAATCGCCATCAACCGGGCTTCCCTACGGGCAGCAAGCATGCTCGCAGTGCGGCGCGGTATTTCCCTCAGTTCGGCAGTACTGTGCCGGGTGTGGTCATCCATCCATTTATCCGAACTGCGCGAAAGATGGGGTCGCTCGTAATAATCATCAGGGTGCTACCGTCGCGATTGTAGGGTCAGCCGTTGGTTTGATAGTGGTATGGGCAGCCCAATCGACTATTAGTTATGAGACGGGGCTTGTTATGATGACAGCCGGGGCATTTATGGCACTCGTAACGGCTATCATTGGCGCTATTATCTGTCACATCCAGTGCCCCCTGTGCGGACGCGGCAAAAGGTAATAATCCCCTTTTTACTACTCGCGCGCGCATGCGCGAGGGCGGGAATGGGATTTATAGGACTTATGCGACCTATCAGTCCTATTCTCCCGGCCATGCGGCTTGGTTTTTGCGCTCAAAACAGTGTGAAACCGATACAAAACGATACTACACAAGGATTATACTAACCTGCACGACCCGCGCGTCAGCGCGGGGGTGGCTGGCGGTTACTACTTCAGCACCTCGGTGCCGGGACTTACCCCTTCATACCACCTTCGCATGGTACGCCGACTTTGTGAATTCTGACGGGCGTTGGCTGGATTTGTCCGGGCACTATCGCTAAGCCTCATACGATACTTGATGTCGTAGTTGATGATGACGCCTTCTTAGGCGGCTTCCGACAGTTTCACGTTTTCCAGCACCACCGGCGGGAGTTTGCCTTTTCCGAGCACCCGCTTGGCGTCTAGAATCTCAATGCCCACCAAGACTTCGCCCGGGCCTATGTTCAGCGCGATCTCATCGTTCAGACGCAGTGTCCGGCATTCGTATTCACCTTCTATCAAGCGGATATAAAGCGCGTCAACCTCCGGGTCGTAGCTGATTTTCATTTTGAAGTCTCCTTTTTAGAAGTAAAAAGTGTAAACCGTGATAACCACGATCTCGTGCGATGTCTCTTTGATTACCGGTGCCACCTGTTTTATTGCGTAGGGCTTGCCTTGCCACAAGTCATTATACGGGAAGTTGAACCGGCAAAGCATCCTCCCCTGTTTGGCGGGCTCCCGCGCGCCATGTTCAATCGCCCAGGTAACCTCCACTTTGTTTGTGCCCCTTTCAGCGCACTGTTCCAGAGCGTGTTTAGTCAGCCTTACCGGTTTCATATCACGCGATTCTGCCGGGCAGTCCCTTGCATGGTTTCGATAACATCAAACATCCTCCTCATCTTCCGCTGCGCCGCCCAATCCCATCCTATACTTGATGTCATAGTTGATGAATGAAGTAGAAAATGCCGATCACCTTCCACCATGTTATTTTACCAACGCGGACATGATTCCCTTCCGGCCTCCACGCCCATTTGAATGAGTTCAGTTCTCTGGGTGATTTTTGGGGCAGGCGCTCACTCCTACTCATTTCCCAATCCTGGGAAATGAGATTGCTTCGCTTCGCTCTCAATGAGGATGTCATTGAGAGGGGACGCACACACAGGTGCGCCCCTACGGGGGAGGCCGAGGTGAGGGAGGCGACCAATACTACCACAAATCATTCCCACGAAACTGAACTCTTTCGCCCGTTTGACAAGTTCGCAACATCCTGATATTATACGATCTGTTATGGTTAGACCCGCTGAAGATGGGGTGCCCTCCATGGAAAAGCTAATGAGTTTGAGGGGGGGGTAGCCACTACTTTTGCCTTAGTAGCGACACGGTTTACCGGATGGCGAACACCGGCTCGATTCCGGCCTCCCATGTCGGGTACCAGTGGCGCTTCCGCAGGGAGGACGTTGACGTTTGGCTTAAGGCGAATAAGAACGTGGGCGGGCGGACGACCAAGGAGAAGCCACGGCGGAGAAAGTGATCTTGATGAGCCGGCTCGACCCCAGCCATCTCGGACACAGGCAGCGCCTTCGTGACCGCTTTCTAAAGTTCAGTCTAGAGGGCTTCGCTGACTATGAGGTCATTGAGCTCCTCCTCACCCTAGCGATTCCACGTTCCGATGTAAAGCAACCAGCAAAGGCACTAATCAAACGGTTCGGAAATCTGCGGGCGATTTTGGACGCCCCTCTCGATGAACTCCGCCAAGTGAAAGGGATCGGCTCTGTAGCACCGGTGGCGCTACAGATCATCCGGGCAGCCGCTGCGCTCTACCTGCAGCAGTGTGCGGAAGGGGCGGAGTCGGCCGTGGGTGAGGAGGAGCTTGAGCGCACGTGGCGGACTCGGATCGGCGCCCTGCGTAATGAGGTTTTCGAGGTAGCCTACCTCGACTCCGGCCTCCGCCTCTTGCGCGATGGAATCGAGCGGCTCGAAGAAGGGACTGTCGACCGAGCTTCTGTCTATCCACGCCGGGTAGTGGAGTCCGCGCTGCGGAGGGGAGCGGTGGCCCTTGTGCTGGCCCACAACCATCCCAATGGTCATGTCGATCCCACCGAACAGGACAAGCTCTTGACACGAATAATCGTACTCGCCGCAGAGGTCGTCCACCTTAAGATCGTTGACCATCTGATTATCTCGGTGGACACCGTGTTCAGCTTCCGAAAGGCGGGGCTGCTGTGATGATCGCTCCCGCCATCGCTGAGGGCTACCCGAATCTGAACGATGCGCAACGGTCGGTGATCGGGTATCTGGATGGCCCTCTGCTTGTAGTGGCCGGACCCGGCTCAGGAAAGACCTACAGCATCATCCTCCGGGCTCTGAACCTCCTACTCTTTGACAAGGCAGCCCCAAATGAAGTGATTCTTTGCACGTTCACGGAAAAGGCCGCCTTCGAGATGCGTGATCGAATTGCCGCCGCCGCACGCAAGATCGGCTACAAGGGCGACCTTTCTGAACTCACCACCTCGACCATCCATGGGCTGAGCAACAGCCTGCTTCAGCGATACCGGCACAGGACGCACCTGGGGCACAACTATGAGACGCTGGATGAGCTGACCCAGCTCCTCTTCATCTTCGAGCACTTTGACGAGATTATCGGGCAAGCTCGGGAAGGTGTCTACCTCGATCATTGGAAGACGCGGTGGACCGCAATCGAAGGGGTCCGCGCCTACTTCGACAAGATCACCGAGGAGTTGGTTGACCCAGAAGTACTCATCCGTTCGACCGATAATTTTCTGCGCGCGATTGGGGAGGCCTATCTCGCCTACCAGCGTGCGTTGCGCCATGACAACCGCGTGGACTTCGCTCACCTCCAAAGGGATGCCCTTGACCTTTTGGCTGACACCAACATTATAGCGGCCGAAACCAGTAGGATCAAGTACGTCCTCGTGGACGAGTACCAGGACACGAACTACGTCCAGGAGCAGCTTCTGCTGAAGCTCACCGAGAAGACAAGGAACCTTTGCGTCGTCGGTGACGAGGACCAGGGTCTTTACCGCTTCCGGGGTGCAACGGTTCGTAACATCCTTGAATTCCCGCAACGTATGCCAGACTGCGAGATCGTCAAGTTGACAACGAACTACCGCTCCCACCGAACGATCGTCGAGCGCTACGACCGCTGGATGGCGTCTGCCGACTGGGCGAATCCGAGCGGCACTCCATTCCGCTACGACAAGACGATCCAGGCCGACGCCAACACGCCGCAACCCGATTACCCGGCCGCTATCGCTATCTGGGGGCGGGACCAGCGGGACGAGGCCGCACGCTTCGCGGATCTCGTCGCCTTCCTGAAGGCAGACGGCGTCATTGCCGACTACAGCCAGGTCGCGTTGCTGCTCCACAGCGTTCGCGAGGACCACAGCGGGCCCTACCTCGCCGCGCTCGGCGCAAAGGGTATCCCCGCATTCTGCCCGCGCGCGCGGGCGTACTTCAAGGACGCGGAGGTTCGCGATCTCGTTGGTTGCTTCGCGGTGATCTTCGGCTGGTTCGGGGAGGGCCGGGGCCAGGTCGCAGGCGCCGTGGCGGCGCTCGCGGCTTACGTGGACGACGCTATCGTGCAGCTTGGCCGGCGCTTTGCGTCGCCCCACCCACTCGCGGAGGCGCTCCAGCGCTGGACCGGCGAGATCGCGGACTTGGGCGAGGACGAGGCGCTTGACCTCCGCCCGGCCGACTACCTTTACCATCTGCTCGCGCTCGAACCGTTTCGCAGCGCCGCGCGCAACGAGAACACGGCCCGCAGCCTCGCGATCTTCTCCCAGCTCCTGAACGTCTTTCAGAGCTACTACCACTACACCGTCGTCACGCATCGGAACCGCGAGTCCCTCCGCCTGCACTTCTTCAACAGCTTCCTCCGTCTGCTCTACGACGGCGGCATCAACGAGTACGAAGACCCCGACCAGCCCTTCCCCAAGGGCCATGTGCAGGTGATGACCATCCACCAGGCCAAGGGGCTCGAGTTCCCGGTGGTCGTGGTCGGCTCGCTCGCGACCCAGCTCCCCAGCCCCAAGCAGATCGACCGCGACCTGGGCCCCTTCTACCACCGGCCGCCCTTCGAGCCGGAAAGCCGCATCACGCTCTTCGACCGGATGCGCCTGCACTACGTTGCCTTCTCGCGTCCCCAGAAAGTGCTGGTCCTCACCGCGCACGAGACGCCGAAGGACCACTTCACCCTCATCTGGCAGGGGCTCCCCCAATGGCCCTACGTTGAGAAGGAGCTGCTTGCGGCGCAGCGCTTCGAGGTGCGTGAGCGCATGCCGGTCAAGAAGACCTACAGCTTCACGGGCGACCTCAAGATTTACGAGACTTGTCCACGCCAGTACCAGTTCTTTCGCGAGTACGACTTCACGCCCTCCCGCTCGGCGGTGATCTTCTTCGGCCTGCTGGTGCACCAGACCATCGAAGAGATCCATCGCATCGCGCTCGACGGAAAGCTCGACACGCTGGATGAGTCGCGTATCCGCGAGCTCTTCGAGCGGACCTTCCGCTTCCTCACGCTCTCGGACGTGCGTCCGATCGGCGACGCGGCGAAGGAGTCCGCGTTCGAGCAGGTGATGAACTACTTCCGCCAGAATCGCGACGAGATGCGCCGGGTGATCCAGACTGAGGTGGACGTGTCGCTGGAGAAAGACGGCTACATCCTGGTCGGCAAGGTGGACCTGCTGCTTGGCGGCGACGGCAAGCTCGAGCTGCTCGACTTCAAGACTTCGCCGCGGCCCAAGGACAGCCCGGAGCTGATCGCGGCCTACGAGCGCCAGCTCTGCACCTATGCGCACATCCTGGAGCGTTGCCACGGCCGGCACGTGGACCGGCTGCTCCTCTACTGGACGTCGGAGCCACACAAGGAAAATGCTCTGATGGTCCTGCCTTACGATCCCACGCTGGTCGAGGAAGCCGGCCGCCACTTCGACGAGACCGTGCGCCGCATCCAGGCGCGCGAGTTCGCGGTGACGACGCCCCCCGAGGCGGCGATCTGCAAGGAATGCGACCTGCGGATGCTGTGCCACGCCGAGGGCGTGATCTCAAAGGAGGCCCGAGGCTAATGCCTTCAGACTACGCCGCCATTCGTGACGCCAACCGTGCCGAGTATGGCAACGTTGGCCGTTGGGGACGTGATCTCCTCGTCAATCGCTACGACAGCAGCGCGCATTTCATCTTCGAAATCTTGCAAAACGCTGAGGATGCCCTGAAGCGGCGAAAAGATTGGAAAGGTTCGCGAGAAGTTCTGTTCGAACTGACTCCGACTAGCCTTCGAATCGTACATTACGGTAATCCGTTCACGCTCGAAGACGTGAAGGGCGTATGCGGCGTCGGCGAGACAACCAAGGACCTGACGGACATCGGTCGGTTCGGCATTGGCTTCAAATCGGTCTACGCGATTACCGATCGTCCTGAGGTGCACTCCGGTGACGAAGACTTCGCCATCGACAGCTTCGTGTTCCCCACGAAGGCACCGTCTACCCGGCGTGCGGCAGATCAGACGGAGATCGTGCTTCCGCTCCGTGCTGGGGATGCAGGACTCAGATCTTCGGTATCGGACAGTTTGAGCAAGCTTGGAGCGAGGACGCTGCTCTTTTTGCGCCAGATTGAGGAGATCGGGTGGTCGGTGAACGGAGGGGCGAGCGGGCTCTATCTCAAGGGGAAGGCCGAGAGTACGGGTGACGGCAGTCGTCGCGTGACACTCGTAGGTGAACGCGAGGGAGAACCCGTCGTCGACGAAACCTGGCTAGTCTTCTCCAGGGAGGCGAGAACCGAAGCAGGCACACTGGCCGGATTCATCGAGATTGCCTTTCTTCTTCAAGAGGACAAGGAAAGCAAGCAGTGGACGATCCAGCGTGTTGACGCGTCACCACTGAACGCGTTCTTCCCGACGGTCGTGACGACTCACCTTGGGTTTCTCGTGCAGGGGCCCTATCGCACGACGCCGAGCCGCGACAATGTGCCGCCGCGAGACCCTTGGAGCGTTAAGCTCGTCCAAGAAACGGCCACGCTCCTGCTTGATTCCCTGGAGGTTCTCAAGTCGCAGAATCTTCTCGATGTTGCGGCACTGCAGAGCCTTCCGATTGAACGGACCAAGTACCCCGAAGGCAGCATGTTTGCACCGCTCTTCGATGCGGTGCGAACGGCGCTGGCTTCGAATCCGTTGCTGCCACGCGCTGGCGGCGGGTGGACCGCGGCAAAGAACGCTCGACTCGCAAGGACACAAGAGCTGCGAGAACTCTTCGACTCGAAGCAATTGGCGACGCTACTCGATTCAACCGAAGAAGTGCACTGGCTCAGCGGCGACATCACCCGCGATACGGCATCCACGCTGCGCAATTACCTGTTGTACGAGTTAAAGGTCACCGAGTTGACGCCCGAACAGATTCTGCCGCGGCTCAACAAGAAGTTTCTGGAGGCCCAGCCCGACGAGTGGATCCTCAAGCTCTACGAGTTTCTGGGCGGCCAGTCGGCCCTTGTGCGCCAGGGGCGAGTCAGCAACATCCCTCTGGTGCGCATCGAGGGCGGGACCCACGTGGTGGCGGAATCGGGCGGGCAACCCCAGGCTTTCCTGCCGAGCGGGATCAGGACCGATTTCCCGACGGTCCCGAAATCGGTGTGCAGCACGGAGAAGGCCCTGGAGTTCCTCAAGGCACTGGGACTGACCGAGCCGGACGTCGTTGACGATGTCGTGCGCAACATCATCCCAAAGTACAAGAAGGAGCCTGTCGAGGCCGACGGCGACGAGTACGAGGCCGACCTCAAGCGAATCCTCAACGCATTCGGCACGCAGCACCGTGGTCAGCGCGAAAAACTCTCGGCGGCGCTGCGCGATACTCCATTCGTCAAGTCGGTGGACCTCGGAGACGGGCGCAAGCATATCTCCAAGCCGGCCGACTTGTATCTCGCGACCGAGCGGCTGACCGCGCTGCTCGCCGGCGTAGCTGGCGCGATGGTTGTCGATGACTCCTATGAGTGCCTGCGCGGCAATGCGGTCCGCGACCTACTTGAGTCCTGTGGGGCTAGCCGTTCCCTCGTCCAGGAACAGGTCGAGTGTGCGCTCTCGTGGGAGCAACGCGCCGAACTTAGGCGGTCCGCTGGGTGTGAGAGCATGTCGTCTGAAGAACTCATCCAGGACCATACGCTTCGCGGTCTGCCTCAACTCCTTACCCTGTTTTCGTCGCTCGATCCAGAAGCGAAACGCGCACGCGCGCAACTGCTGTGGGAAGCGCTGAAGGATGTCGAGGATCGTCGCGGCACGGGTGCTTTCTCCGCGAGCTACAACTGGTACTACTACCGCCACCGATGGACGATGCTTGACCCCGCCTTTGTCCGAGCGCTTAATAGCACCGCTTGGGTTCCAGACTCCGATGGCGAACTCCAGCGGCCCGAGGTTGTCACGCTTGAGTCGCTGGGGTGGTCCCGGCACGCGTTCTTAGCCACAAAGATCATATTCAAGAAGCCTATCCTCGACCAGCTCGCAACCGAGGCCGGCATCGAGCCCAAAGTAATCGAAATTCTCAAGAAGCGCGGCCTGACACGCGTCGAAGACCTGATCGCCGCAATCGGCGAAAGCCAAGAGGTGGAAGACGCTATTGCACAAATTCCCTCCGGCTCCGGCATTGTCGAGAATTCTGATGTCGCCGTCGCCGATGATGCGCCCGAGCCCGTTGACGACGCTATCAAGAACCGCTTGGGCATCGGAACGCAACCGACTGCACCGGTTCCGGATCCAGCGGCGAATGATCCTAACGGCTCCGACCGGGCCAACGGTGACAGTACACAGCGCGTCGGCGATGGCAAAGGATGGAGCGCTGCGTCCAATCGCGCAGGATCACCGAGTTCGCGAGGACCGGGCGAAGGAACGACGGCCGGCCATGGAGGACAATTGACGGGATCTCATTCAAACGCTGGTGACGGCAAGCGCACTCCAGGAAGCGCCGGAGGTCGACCATTCGTTTCATATGTCGCGGTCCACCCCGGCGAAGGCCCCGATCCGGATGGCCTCGATCAGGCGGCGCGCATGGCGCTCGAAGCGAAAGCCATCGAGCTCATTTGCAAGCGCGAGAAAAGATGGCAGACCACAACGACCCACAACCCCGGCTTCGATCTCTTCGAACCTGGGCCGGACGGCCACCCGATTCGCTGGTGCGAGGTGAAGGCAATGACTGGAAGCCTCGACGACCGTCCGGTTGGGCTGTCGCG
Source organism: bacterium (assembly GCA_021842405.1). Taxonomy (GTDB): domain Bacteria; phylum Armatimonadota; class Chthonomonadetes; order Chthonomonadales; family JAMCWF01; genus JAMCWF01. The sequence goes on along the minus strand of JAKBZR010000018.1, from coordinate 33,870 downwards.
CACGCAGTTCGAGTGCGCTCGCGAACACCGGGAGAAGTATTGGCTCTACGCCGTGGAGCACGCGGGCACTGCCGGCGCTCGAATCGTCCGCATCCAGGATCCGGTCGGAAAGGCCCGCACCTTTACCTTCGACCACGGCTGGCTTGACGTTGCCGAGGTCGATCCCTCATCAGAAGAACGAGAGGACTGACACGCATGGCGAAGATCGACATCACCAAAACCGAACTGGTGTGGCCCGGCAAGTACAACGAGGACGGCACGCTCAAGGAAGTGCCGCGCGTCAGCCTGCCCTTCCAGGTCATCGAGACCGTCAACGAGAGCCGCGCCACCCGGGAGGCCAGGAAGGGAGGCATGCAGGGCACGCTCTTCGACGTTTACGAGGGGAAGGAAGGCGACACGTTCGAAGCCGGCTGGCGGAACAAGCTGATCTGGGGCGACAACCTTCTGGTGATGGGGTCACTCTTGGAGAAGTTTGCGGGGAAGATTGATCTTATCTACATCGATCCGCCGTTTGCGACAGGAGCCGATTTCTCGTTTACGGCACCAATCGGCGAATCGGGGGGGGAAGTCGCCAAGGCCCAGTCGGTCATCGAGGAGAAGGCGTATCGCGACACCTGGGGTCGTGGGAGAGATTCCTGGTTCGAGATGATGGGGGCAAGACTTCGCTTGATGCGGGACCTGTTGAGCGAACGAGGGACGCTCTACGTCCACTTGGACTGGTACGTGGGACACCACCTTCGGCCTGTCCTCGACGAGGTGTTTGGCGAGGACAATTCCTTAGGTGAGATAGTCTGGGCATACGGTTCGCCCTCGGGCGGCCGTGTCTCGGGATCGAAGCTGGTAAAGGCCCACGACTTCCTGCTGGCCTTCGCCAAGCAGTACGGCAACCACAGGTACAAGGTCTATCACCTGGCCTACTCAGAGAAGTACATCAACGACTGGTTTCGTCACGTGGATGCAGATGGTCGGCGATTCCGAAAGCGGCAGAGGATCGAAAAGGAGACGGGCAAGCGCTATTGGGAAAAGCAGTACTTGGACGAGAGCAAGGGAGTTCCTGCATCGACGGTCTGGTCGGATATCCAGCAGGCGTATGCCGACCCGCGGGCATACAAGATCGGCACGACGTCAGAAATCACCGGCTTTGCGACACAGAAGCCTGAGAAGCTCCTTGAGCGTGTTCTCGATATCTCATCGGAACCGGGGGACTTGGTTGCCGACTTCTTCTGCGGATCAGGCACCACGCTGGCCGTAGCCGAGAAGCTGGGCCGCCGCTGGATCGGCTGCGACCTCGGCCGTTGGGGCATCCACGTCACCCGCAAGCGGCTGCTCGGCATCGAGAACTGCAAGCCCTTTGAAGTCTTGAACCTCGGCAAGTACGAGCGCCAGTACTGGCAGGGCGTGACGTTCGGCGAAAAGAAAGACAAGTCGCTCACCGAGCAAGCACTCTACGAGTATCTCGCCTTCATCCTCAAGCTCTACGGCGCGCAGCCGGTGGCCGGGATGGAACACCTGCACGGGAAGATGGGCAAGGCCATGGTCCACATCGGCGCGGTGGATGCGCCGGTGACCATCGCCGAGATCGACGCGGCAGTGGACGAGTGCGCGAAGCTCAAGCAGGGCGAACTGCACGTCCTCGGCTGGGAGTGGGAGATGGGCCTCTATGACCTGATGGTCGAGGCGGCGAAGAAGAAGGGCGTGAAGCTCCTGCTCCTTCAGATCCCGCGCGAGGTGATGGAGCAGCAGGCCGCCGCCAAGGGCGACGTGCGCTTCTTCGAGCTGGCCTACCTCGAGGCCGAGATCAAGCAGCCGAAGAAGCTCACCGCGCAGGTGGCGCTCAAGGACTTCGTCATCCCCAACACCGAGATGATTCCCGAGGACGTGCGCAGCAAGGTGAAGAAGTGGTCGGATTACATCGACTACTGGGCGGTGGACTGGGACTTCCGGAACGACACCTTCATGCAGGGCTGGGTGGCTTACCGCACGCGCAAGGAGCGCAAGCTCCTTCTCACCTCTGACACGCACACCTACGAGAAGCCGGGCAGGTACAGCATCCTCGTCAAGGTGATCGACATCTTCGGCAACGACACCTCGCAGGCCTTCGACGTGGAGGTGAAGTAGCCATGGCCAAGGCCGTTATCGCCTACGACAAGGACCTGCCGGAGATCCCAGGGCGGCGGCCATGGGAGAAGCCCACGTCCTACCTGATCAAGGACGACGCGGCCGCGACCGGCTGGCGGGAGGAGACCTCCGGTCGCCGCCCGAGCCGTCTGCTGCTGGTCCCCAAGATCCGCGCCGCGGTAGATGCGTGGCGCGAGGGCGGCTACGAGGGCGCGTCCGATATCACGCGGCGCCTGTTCGAGTACTGGTTCGACGAGGACCACGAAGTCCCCGGCTTCGGCGTGCCATTCCGTTACTACTTCTGCCAGCGAGAGGCGATCGAGACGCTGGCGTGGCTGGTGGAGATCGCTGGGCAGCGCGACGCGCAGAAGCTCATTCAGGCGCACGCGACGATCTTCGAGAAGGACCTTTTCACCAAGAACATCACGTTCCAGACCACGATGGACGGGCGCCGCCAGCTCCGGCGCTACGTGCCGGAGCTGGACGACGAGGGCGTGCAGGACCTACCGCCTGAGGACTTGCGGCGCTTTGCTTTCAAGATGGCCACCGGCTCGGGCAAGACGTGGGTGATCGCGATGGCCATCGTCTGGGCCCGCTTCCACAAGCAGCGGGTGCCGGGCTCGGAACTGTCGACGAACTTCCTGATCGTCGCGCCGAACGTGATCGTGTATCAGCGGCTCGAAAAGGACTTCGCGGCCAACCGCATCTTCTACGAGCTGCCCTTGATACCACCGGAGTGGCGCGGCGCATTTGGACAGAAAGTTATCCTGCGTGGCGAGGCCGCCGAGCCTGACCCATCCGGGAACCTCTTCCTCACCAACATCCATCAGCTCTACGAATCACGTGACGACCAGTGGACGCCCGCGAACGCCATCGAAGCGCTCCTCGGCAAGAAGCCTGCGAAGGACCTGGCCGCCTCGGGCCAGCGCTCTATGCTGGAGCGGGTGAAGTCGCTCAAGGATCTCGTGGTGATGAACGACGAGGCTCACCACGTCCACGATGAGGACCTCCAGTGGAGCCAGTCCCTCCTCGCGATCCACCGCGCGCTGCCCAAGGGCCTCGCGCTCTGGCTCGACTTTTCGGCCACGCCCAAGGACCAGAACGGGATGTACTTCCCCTGGACGGTTTGCGACTACCCGCTCGCCCAGGCGGTGGAGGACCGCATCGTCAAGGCGCCGCTCATCGTCACCAAGGAGGATGACCCGAAGCAAGCCCAGGAGGACCCCGACGGCGTCACCGCGGACAACGTCGGTGAGAAGTACGGCTACTGGCTGCGGGCGGCGGTGCAGCGCTGGAAGGAGCACCATCAGGTATACAAACAGCTCTGCACGCGGCCGGTGCTTTTCATCATGGCCGAGAAGAATGTCTATGCCGACGCGATCGGCGAGTATTTGTGGAAGACCAAGGAGTTCGGGCTTAGGAAGGCGGAGGTGCTGGTCATCCACACCGACGCCGCGGGTGAGATCACGAAGAGGGACCTCGACGTGGCCCGCGAGGCCGCGCGCGACATCGATAGGGCCGAGAGCCGGATCAAGGCGATCGTCAGCGTGATGATGCTGCGCGAGGGCTGGGACGTTCGGAACGTCACCGTCGTGCTGGGTCTGCGCCCCTTCACCGCGAAGGCTGAGATCCTACCCGAGCAGGTGATCGGGCGCGGCCTGCGCCTGATGACCGAGGTAAGCCCGGACCGTACGCAGACGCTGGAGGTCCTTGGCACCCGGAACCTGCTGAACGTCCTTCGGACGCAGCTCGAAGCCGAGGGTGTGGGCGTCGCGAGCACGAAGACGGACCCACCGCCACCCATCATTATCGCGCCGCTTATGGAGCGTCTAAAGTACGACATCACGATCCCGATCACGAAGCCGAGCCTTGAGCACGACATTCGCAAGCTGTCAGAACTCGACGTCAGCAAGCTGGACGCCATCTACGAGCAGGAGGAACTGGCCGAGCCCTTCCGCGTGAAGCTTCGACTCGAGTTCGCGACCACGGAGACCGAGGTTCACCAGACTGACATCGCTGGCGGCGAGTTGCCGGCGGCTCAGGAGCTGCTCGCGAGCATCACCAACAAAGTCATCGACCGGGCCAGGCTTCCCAACCGCTTCGCCGAGCTTTATCCCGCTGTGCGCGACTACGTCACCACACGCTGCTTCGGCAGGCCCGTCAACGTGGACGAGGAGACGCTACGCTCACACCTCGCGCGCCTCGATATTCAAGAAGGCATCGCGAAGTACCTAGCTCGCAAGATTGCCGAGTTGACGATCGAGCGCCGCGCCATTGAGTTCGACAAGGCGGACTTTCGCCTCTCGGAGACGAAGCCATTCAGTTGGCGCCGGAACCTCCCGCCTATCGAGGCGGAGAAGACGATCTTCAACTACGTCGCGACCTACAACGATTTCGAGCGTCGCTTCGCCGAGTTCCTGGATAAGGCGACCGACGTGCTGCGCTTCGCGGCGCTCGGCACCACGGAACAGGGCGAATCAGGGACGCAGTTCCGCGTTGACTACATCAAGCCCAGCGGGGCGATTGGCTTTTACCACCCCGACTGGGTCGTCGTGCAACAGTCGGAATGCGAAGTGAACTGGATCATCGAGACGAAGGGACGGGTCTGGGAAGGCACGGAGGCTAAGGACGAAGCCATACGCCACTGGTGTGACCGCATCAGCGCTACAAGCGGCATTGTATGGCGCTTCAAGCGGATCAGCCAATCCGACTTTGACGGGCGCACGTCAACCTGGCTAGTGGATCTCATCGCTGAATAGAGCGACTCCCAACATCGGCTGAATAAGGGGAACTAATGCAAAAGCACCGGTGCGCAGATACCATCTACCAAAACGCTAATGGATACAACATGGTATTATACATCGCTACCAGTGCGTTCCTCACGTTGGCAGGTCAAAAGCGGTAACAGCGCGGGATAGTGATAAGACCTGCACTGCATAAATTGGCTAATGGTCATATCGGAAGAACTGGTTAAACATACGGGAAAAAGACATCCGTCTTAAAGGTGTTTAACTCTGGCGTATCGATCCATAAGATACACGAAAGCTCCGGAGGTGCGCTGTACAACTGCTAGTACCTTTTCAATATTCGATACCAACCACTTCGCACGTTCCCAACGTGACATATGGTCCCAGAAGCCGCCCAGTAATACAACCTGCGCCCCGAGCCCCTTCATGTCCTGCACCGTATAGCCACGTGTCCTTTCGTTCCGATCCCCAGTTATGATCACAAAGCCTTGTTGAGCAGCCAATCGAATCCACACCACATCGGGCGTACCCCGCCAACCCCGAGAGGTGAGGTGCTGCATCTCCGCAAGCCGTGATTCCTGTGCAAGGAACGAAACATGCCGCTGAGAGATATTTTCGTCAAAAAGCAGTTTTACGCCGCGAGCCGCCATTCGCCTTCGTATCGCAGTGCCGAAGACACTTCAGCCGAGGTCACGTCGTAGTACTCGGCAACAGTGTCAACATCTTTTTCTTGTTCCCACAATGCATAGATAATTCGCGTTGGAATACCAGAGGATGAAACGACCGGCTCTCCGCCACGCAGCCCCTTGGCAAGGAGGATCTGGCGCTCAAACCCCTGCGGATAATACCGGCTGATCACATCGTCTGCGATCTCTACTTGCTTGCAGAACTCCTCTGCAAATCCGGCCACCAATTGGCCGATATCAGGTCTTTGCAGGATTTCGTCGGTATATCGCACCAGAAGCTCGCGCCCGTTAACTAACACCTTCCGTTTGGTAAAGGGAAACTCGCCCACCACATTTGCTAAAGCCTCCGCGGTATTGCGAATATGCGGTACGGAAACCCCAAACGCCAAGAACTCACGCACAAAGAAGAGTTCCATTAACTCGTTAAACGAAAGTACCCGCGGTTTGTGCTCCCTGGCTTGCAAAATCGGTCTAGATGACCTCGTCCCATACCTCAATGGATACACATAGCCATCGGCCCAACGGGAGACACGTGAGACGGTTACGTTCAGTAAACGCGCAGCTTCTTGATACGTATATACGCCTTCGTATAATCCAGGGTTATTGTGCTCTCCTGATCGTGTCATACCTCCTCCCCCTTCCCAATTACTCCCGAATGCAGCACGACATCTCATTTTCGCAACATTCGGCACCGCTGAACCGTCCCGCCCATAGTCAGGAAAATGTGAATCATGTAATCAAAAGCCCCACAGCTCCCTATGCTATTGCCACAAACACACCCAATCGCTTCAACTTTTCAAAAATTTGATCAGCCTGATCCTTCGAAAAACGCGGCTTGATCTCCAGCACCAGCCTAATCAATTCATCTTTGCTCCACTTCTCCTGACTTCGCTGGGCCTCACGGTCCGCCCACACCATAGTGCCTAACAACTCGAAGCCTGCGGCGGTATACTCCTTGAAGTTGTCAATCACCCATTTGATAGCTTCAGCGTGCTTCTCCAAGAATATCGCTGTGCTTTCAAGGAATTCCCCATACTTCGTTCCAGGAAAGATTGCATATTTATATCCTCTCGAATATTGCTCAACCCGCTCCTCGACAGTGTTCCATACTTCCGCCATGCCCAGATCATCCAATACCGTAGAATCATAAGGCCCGTAGGCATACAATTGAAACCGGTAACCAAGGGGAACGCCTTTAACCGTCTGCAGCAAATACATGCACTTCATTAACGCGGTTCGACCTATCCCTGGATTGTCAGTCGCTAGTTTGGTAACCACCGCCATCCTTTTTACAAAATCGACTTCTTCGTTCATGTACTCTTCCTCAGTATAGTCTCCGCCTTGTCTTTGTCTTCCGGTTTGACATACAAAAGCTGTTGTTTGTTTGGAGCCATATTGTAAATCGGAGAAGAAAGCTCTGATAGTGACTTTTTCTGTGATTGGTCCATCAGCACTGGGATATCAGTCTTATCCACCTTGTACCAAGACTTCTCCGCTACGCTCTCGAAGCCGAGCATATTCCCCAACTTTGTTTTCGCATCATCGAATTGTGTGAGGTCGTCCTCATCCGGCACCTCCTTGGTTGCGTAGATCTTCCGATAGTGGTTTCGATTTAGGATCCTCTTGCCATGATCTCCTGCCTTGTTTTCTGCGATGAGGCCTAACATTTTCCAGTCGTCCCACTCCAAATACGATTCCAATTCACTCCCTTGCGGCTTGGGAAACGATCCTTTCGGCAGTACTTTGCGTAGCGCTTCACCAATGTGGTAATCATATGCGACACGGGTTTTGTGAAAGTAGACCTGTGTAAACATATAATATCGAGCCAAGACCATACTTTCTGCAGCGTGCCAGCCACCTTCCATCACTCCCACCCTCGGAGCTCCATTTTCTTCATTGGTGTCTGGAACTGCGCAGATCGTGTTGATGAGCCGGTCAATATCGTAGGTTCCATAGCGAACCCCGAGGTGAAGGGAGTCACGCAATAGGTAGTCCATACGATCCGCGTCCATCTTCCCGTTGATTAGCTCCCACCAGAATAGCATTTTCGCCATCTTGACGCTACCTTCAAGAAAGGCAGCAACATCTTCGGCCTCGATCCCGTAGTTGCCATTACCGGGATGGTTCTCGATTGCGTCCTTGAGGCGAAGACGGACAATTGCAGCAGAATAGTTTTCGTGCTGGAATCTCTCTCCGTTATCCCGTTTAGGGAATACCTCCTCCGCTGCGTGGGAGAAAGGCCCATGCCCGAGGTCATGAAGCAGTGCTGCTAATCGCACCAGGCGGCGATCTCTCCGAAGTCCATCATCGTTGTAGCCAAACTCCGACTTAAGCACTTCGCTTGAACGAGCAGCAATAGCATCGTACAGTCGTGTTGCCACGTCCATAACCCCCAGTGAATGCTCGAATCGAGTGTGCATCGCACCCGGATAAATATAATCAGTCCAACCCAATTGCCTAATCCGTCTGAGACGCTGGAATGCAGGCTGGGCGATGATCTCCAGCTCCCAATCGTCCATCTCGATAAAACCGTGAACTGGGCATCGTATGTAAGAATTGATCAACTATCACCCTCGCACATCATATCAATCCTTCAGCTTGTAGGTCATCGCGATCTTGTGCGGCTGGACGAAGGTCAAAAAGTTCTCGTAGTCGGTATGATCGGTTGAAACCGCCACCGTGCTGGGGCGGCCGGCCGCCGGTAAAAGCTCGGTACCGAGCGTCGTATCAGCGATGTTTTTGGCCAGGTGCCAGAGGGCGATCAGCGTATGGGTTTTCCCGCCGCCATAGCCGGTGCTGAGCCGAACCAACGCCCCTGCTTCGACCGAATTGGCCAGGCGTTCAAAGATGTGGGATACCACCTTCTTCAGCCGACTGGTAGGATAGGTGTTCTTGAAAAAAGTATGGGGGTTACGATAGACCTCAGCGCCGCCTCCTTCCACAATATGACCGAAGTCAGCGGCAAATATTGCATCGTCCAACTCGCCTTCAAGCACTTCGGAACGCAGATCACAAGCTTCGTAAATGGTCTTCACCTGCCCATTCCCTCCTCCTTATATTTGTCATTCGACGAAACTGCCCTTAAATCCTGCACATTTGGTGCCGATTGTATTCGCGAGGTTGAAGCAGTATTGCGGTCTTGCGGTCTTGCGGTCGCCGGCGGCGGAAAATTGTGGGGTTAAAGGCGCAGGATGGTGTATGCGTGTCATTTAGAGCGGTTGCGGGGGTGTCGTGACGGATGGCTTGAGTGAAGGAACTCCTCAGCTCAAAGGGATGGCGGGCCGGCAGGGTTATGGAGCACCACTGGCGAGCATGTACCAAGCTATGATGAACGCCAAGGTACCGATCCCCAAGCACATGTAGGCGAAAGCCCAGCCGGCGAACGGAATCCAAGTTGCCTTCAACCAATCCTTCACTGCCGAAACTCCTTTCTACGGTCGTTGGTAAAGCACGCTGCCGTTCTTATCAAAGAGCGTGATCGTGGATGGTGCGGTCGGGTTGGTTGCACCGGTGACCTTACTGACCGTCCACGTCGAGCCGAGCACCGCTCTGTCGTTGCCGTTCGCATCCAACAGGTCTAACCCTGGGCCGTCCTTATCAACACTGAGTACAGCCCTGTCATTCCCGTTTGCGTCACAGAGGTCTAAATCTGGGCCGTGCTTGCGAATGTCAAGTACCACCCCGTAATTCCCGTTTGCATCGTAGAGGATTAACTCTGGACTACCACCGAGAACTTTAAGCACCGCCCTAGGCTCCCCGTTGGCATTGTTGATGGCTAAATCCGTGCCGCCAAAACTGTCAATGTAAAGCACCGCCCTATGCTTCCCTTTTGCATCGTTGAGGGCTAACACCGGGCCGTACTCGTCAATATACAGTTTTGCTCTGGCCTTTCCCTGCGCGTCTATCAACTCGAACTTATGCGCCTTTATCACGTCTGGAATGGCGGATGTCTGCGCCCTGGCCGCCGGCAGGCCGTGCATCAGCGCCATCGCCCATAATCCACTGCCCACGAATACCAGCAGCCCTTTGGTCACCCAATCGGTCTTCATTGCCAATTCTCCTTTTCACTGACGCTGGCCTGCCGGAGTATTTGGAGTGAAAGGTAATACCGGCTAACCGGTGTTTCAACCGGCTGCCTGATATTTCCTGCTCAAAAAAAAGCGACCCGCCTTATCCTTGTATGCCATTACATTTTTTAATAAATCCCTGCTATAATATTGATAATCTCCAATCGGATACCCTGAACATGTCACTTGCTTTTTGCATTTTGGGGGGAGCGGATGCCGTCGTTTTGAGCGTGAAAACGTCGAAATCGAGCGTAATTTAGTCGCTTGCTTTGGGAGCAAGAAGTCGCCGGTTCAAGTCCGGCCACCCCGACCATGGACACACCCAAGTTGACTTATGCCGCCACTAATTAAGTTGGCGAGATTGCTGTTAAGGAATTTGAAATGACGGTTAAGATACTATCGGCTGTTATTCACCGCGAAGAGGATATGTACGTGGCAAAATGCCCAGAGGTGGGAACCGTCAGTCAAGGGGAGACGGTCGAGAAGGCAATTTCAAATCTCAAAGAGGCGACCGAGCTCTACTTGGAAGAATTCCCGATAAAAGAGGTCGAGAGACCGCTTTTAACTACTTTTGAAATAGCGGTAAATGCCTGATCTGCCCACCATTTCTGGGCGTGAGGCGGTGAAAGTTCTTGAACGGCTTGGATTCAAAATAGTCCGTCAGCGGGGCAGCCACGTTATTCTGACAAATCCATTCTTATCGGTGAAGTCGGTTGCGTCGTACCCTTGCACCGGGAACTTAAGTTGGGCACTCTGCGTGGGATACTCAAGCTTGCGCATGTTACCCCTGAAGAGTTCTTGAAAAACCTATAGTTCAGTAAGGCGAGAATTAATAGATCAAATTGAGTTGAGATCGGCTAATTTCTCTGGGATCAAAATCCCAATTATGTCAAGGCTACCTCTGCCATAATTATAATGATTTGGAAGGTTATTCCGATTCGTGCTTACCGGCCAATGCCTGCTTCACGAAGGCGCCCCAGTAGGGGGTTAAGGTGTCCCCCTCTGAACTGATCGTTCCAGCGGGTGGAATCGTGCTATTTTTTTTCGGTGAGATACTTGCTGCCCGGTTCCGTCAACGGTTCACCGGAGCGGCAGAGCGGGCATAAATCGGGCGGAAAATTGGTGATATAGAGGGTGACGAGCGCATCCAGGCGGCAGCCGAGATCCACCGTGCCGCCACTCCGATCGGCCAGTACGGCGGTTCCCACCAGTTCGGCGCCGGTGCTCCGCACCAGATCGAGGCACTCCCGAATCGCACCGCCGGTAGTCAGCACATCGTCCACGACCAGCACGCGCGTGCCGGGATTGAGCACCTGACCCCTTCGAAGTTCTCGGCGACTGCCTGAGGGGGGAGGCGCATCCGCCCTTTCGGCGTAGAGAGCGGCGATTTTCATCTGGCGCGCCACCTCAAAAGCCAGTAGGATACCGCCGGTCGTCGGGCCGAGCACCACTTCGATCTCATCGTCCTCAAATCGTTTTACGATGGCGCGGCAGAGGGACTGCACCTTTACCGGGTACCGAAAAACTTGAAACTTTTCGATATACTCACCGCTGTGCAATCCGGAAGAGAGCCGGAAATGGCCGGTGCGCAGCGCGCCGGTCTCCTTTAATATCTCCAATACTTCGGCCTGTTTCAAAAGATCCTCCAACTAATCGTGCGATGAGCCGTTATCGGGCGCCCGCCGCACGGTACGGTTCAGCTCCAGCAAAAGGTCGCCGATGACTGCCTCCAGATCGGCTAGCATCGGCGAAGCGGCGCGGGCAACCGCCAGATCATCCAGGTCAATTTCAGCCCTCACCATGTACTCCTCCATAACCGGGCCGCGAACCAGCACCTTCCCAAAGGGGTCAATGACCTGGGATGAGCCGGTAAACCCCTTTCCACCCTCGAAGCCAACCAATCCGGCGTAAACGACAAAGATGTTGTGCTCGGTAGCAATATTTGGGAGCAGGCGGTCGTAGTGAGCGATATTGCCGATCGTGCTGCCGGAAAATTCACGGCCGGGCGAGGCGCTGGGAACGAACAATATCTGAGCGCCCTTCAGCGCCGCAATGACGGTGGTGAGGGAGTGCCAAACATCCTCGCAGATCAGGGTTGCGGCCGGCCCAAAACGGGTCGAGTAGGCATTGATCACGCGCCCGCGTGAGACGAACCGCTTCTCATCGAAAACACCGTAGGTCGGCAGGAAGAATTTACGGTGAACGTGGATAAGCTTTGATTCCGCTGAATCCGTCGGCGACAGAGTCGCGTACAGGGCGGAGTTGTAATAGCGGCCCGCATCAAGCTCATAAAAACCGACTAGGATATCCAACGAATGACCGCTTTTAGCTGGACCGGATGCGCGGTATGTCGTGAGGAGGTCTTGAAATACCTGGTGAGCCGGTCGCGCCACCTCGCGCACTCCGCCCTCCAGAAAATAGCCGGTCAGGGCGGTCTCCGGTAAGATGAGCAGGTCGGCCGGCTCATCGGCAACCTGTTCGAAAATTCCGCCGATCCGAGCTAGATTTCGCTCATAATCCGCTTTTTTAGGGGCAATCTGCGCGATTGCCAATCGAATGGTCAAGACTCTTCTCCGTGAAATCGTCTATTTATCATTTATGCCTTACCCATTTGAATCTCGAACTTCAATGAACTATTTGCAATACATAGAATCATACGACGCATGGGAAATCCTATTTTTATAGGTACGCACGATACTATTGGGGTATTGTGATACCTTCCGCATTGCAACATTACCCAAAGCGATCACCGAGCGGGCCTTTCTGCGTGCGTACCTTCGCACATGCAGGCGGGGTCGGCGCATGCCAAAGCTGGCGGTTGCAATCCACTCGGGATAAACCCATCGCATCGTTTAACTATTCGGCGGTATCGGCGCATCTATCTTTGGGTGGAATTATAGCACCGGTCAAGAGTTGACGCAATTCAGCCGGCAAGTGGAAAGAGTTCAGTTCTGCGAGAGTGATTTTCGTTCGACCCCCACCCCGGCCCTCCCCCGTCAACGGGGGAGGGTGTCATTGCGAGCGAAGCGAAGCAATCTCCTTCACCAGTCCTCTCTCAGGATTGGGAAAAGTGTTGCCTGCCTGCCTGGCGGTAGACAGGGAGTGAGAACCTCCTGCTTAAATTGCCCAGGGAACTGAACTCATTCGCAACGACTGATTTCGGTGAGCACCGGTCCCATCCCGTGAAACTCGACTGACCTTGCATTGAATTGGTTGCAATTAAGACTAAAAATGTTGTCAAAAATGTTGGCCTCAGAGGGTTTCACAATACCCCGGATATGATCGGCGCAACCGATTTTCTCTTTTTCGAATGGGATGGCGCGATCCCGCTGCCGTTGTGGCTGGTTGCCGGTGGAGCGATGGGGGTTGATTTTCGCTTCAGATCCGAGGAGCGTCGAATCGCGGCCAACAGTCCTCCCAGCACGATCAAGATAGCGCCCAGCCAGACCATACCGATACCGGGCTTGTAGATCGCCTGCATCCAAACCCTCACCGCGGCTGAGGAGGGGGCCGGCATCCCAACCAATGAGAGCGCTACCTGCTGTGAATCGGCCATCAAGTCTGCCAACTCAATCTTAATGCGGGGTTGGTCAGGTAAAGACGGCTCGTCAATCGGTTGCTTTTGGCCGTTCACCGTCGGGATCAGTGTGTGAGTTCCCTGCGGATCGGTAATCGTGATGACGGCTCCGACCCGAAATTGATTGGCGGTTTGGCCATGCTCGAACATTTTAAAGCCCTTGAACAGCCAAGTAGTACGGCCGATCTGAACCGGCACACCGAGCTTCAAGAGAATGGTCGGTATGGTAGGATGGCTCTCCAATTGTGTGGGAGCCAAATAAAGATCGTAGAACGCGGTGTGGTGAATGGCCGGTGAATTAACCCAGCCGTTCGCGGTGGAGGTGAACGTCATCCGGGCGCTATACGACTGCTGGTTACTTCGCAGTACTAGGTTGAGCTGACGCTTGAGCTGATGCAGCGTGGTCGGCTGGTTGTGCAGGCTTTGCAAATTGAGCTGATAGCCGAAAGCGGTGGATGGGCGCTCCGTCGCGACCGAAACGATCTGTTCGCGCTGATATACGGTGGAGACAAATGCGCCGACCACCAGTAGAGCGGCCCCGATGTGGGCGAGCTGGGCGCCGGTGCGCAGCGGCTGGCGATCCCGATATCCATAGTAGAGCCGGATTGCGTTCCCGCTGATTGCAAACGCGGCCGCGCCGGCGCAGATCAGCCATATCCATGAGTGCACGCCGCAACCCCAGGCGACGGCGCATACCAACAGTGAGAAGTAGAGCGGCGACACCAGTGCGGGCTTGATTTCAGCGGCGGATACCGGTTTCCAGCCGATCAGCGGAGCGAGTGCCATTAAAACGCAAATAATGACGGCGGCCGGCGTGCTTACCCGATTATAGTAGCTCTGCGACACCGCGAATGAGTGGCCGAACTGTGCCATTACGATGGGCGCGATCGTCCCACAAAGGATCGCAACGGTGAGCGCCAACAGCACCACGACGGAGGCTGCCACCAGAAAGCCCTTCGACAGCAACGAGGTGTAGGCCGGTTGGGTTTGGATGTTGCGTGCAGCCCGCCGATAGAGGAGAAGCGCGATCACGGCAAACACGCATGGGAATCCAATCATCAGCAGATTAAATTGAGAGCTAGCTTGACCAAACGAGTGAACCGAGGTATCACCCAGTATTCCACTACGAGTCAGATAGGTAGCCAGCAGGGCCAGCAGGTAGGGGGATACGGCCAGCGCATAGTTGGTTCGGTGAAAGGAGGAGGTCACCCGCTGAATGATCAAACCATGCAGCAAAGCGGTCAGCACCAGCCAGGGGACTAATGATGAGTTTTCAACCGGATCCCATCCCCAGAAGCCGCCCCAGCCGAGCGTTTCATAAGCCCAGTACCCTCCCAGCGCGATGCCGACAAAGAGCGCCACCCAGCCGATAACGGCCCACGGCATCAACTTGCCGATCCAATCGTTGAACTCGCGCTTCAGCAGTGAACCGAGCGCCATCGCGAACGGTACCGTCAGCAGCGCATAGCCAAGAAATAAAAACGGTGGATGAATGATCATCCAGATATTTTGCAGCAACGGATTCAGGCCGCTTCCTTCAGGGGGTATCGGGCCGTGAAGGGTGGCGAAGGGGCTTTTTGAAATCAGCAACACGATCAGGTAGAGCTGGGCGAGCAGAAAGAAGGGCATCCGATAGGGCTCGTCTTTGCCGGAGCTAAGGGCCAGCACAATGCCGATAACGGCGGTCAACAGCGTCCATAAGAGCAGGCTCCCTGATTGTCCAGCCCAGAGAGCGGATACCAGTAGCGGAGTTGAAAGGTCGGAGGAGCTGTAATCGTAGACATAGCTCACTTCGAAATGGTGGCCCAGAAACAGCATCAGCAGGCTTCCCAGCGCAACGACGACGCCGGTTGCAGCCAGCGCCAGGCTGAACCGGGCCAGCTTCAGGCTCTCCGCCTGCCCGCGCAAGACGGTAATATAGGCGTAGGCGGCGACCAGTGTGGCGATCAGCGCGATATAGATTGCCGAATGGCCCATTGATATCATCTTAACTTACCTCGCTTTCGAGCTCCGCTACCCAGAGCGGTGCTTCGTGTCGCAGTGAAGTTCAACCGTTTAAATCCAATCATACGTTTCAATTGCTATACATTGTATGATGCCGGTCATATCCTTTACGAGGTTGTTGAAAAAGTCGCTGGATACTTCCCCTTCGTCATTCCCCTTCGTCATTCCCCTTCGTCATTCCCGCATGGCTCCACTCCAGTGGAGTGGATGGCGGGAATCCAGTTCCTTACCAATCGTCAGGGAGGTATGCTGGTGATTTAGATCCCGGGTTCCGCTTTGCGGCCCCGGAATGACGACCCAGTAGGGTATTACGGTATTTTTCAACAATCTCCTATGTTGCCCAATCTGCCAACCCTCAGGGCGAAGTTTTGCTGTGGCACATCGAACAGAATTTCTGCCGGTCATGGCACTTGAAACAAAAGCTGTTCGCCTTAAAGGAGGCCACCTTGGCATGCGTCATCGCCCAGTCGGAAGGGTGCGGCATCGGCGTCTGATGGCAGCGATCGCAACTGTTTTGACCATGGCAAACGGCGCATACCTTCTCATGCCCTTTCGCAGCGGTTGGATGGGTTTTCGGCCAATTCGCATCGTGTGAGGCGGGCTTATGAGTCTGGTGGCAGGTCAAGCACTCGGAGGACTGGTGACAGCGTTTACAGAGTGCTGGATTTTGCAGCGCAACCGGTTCATGCCCCGACTGCATCCATCCGCCCGGGTGAGGCATGGCGGCTCCATGGCAATTCATGCAAAAGTTCTGGATGTGACAGTTGGCGCAGATCGGCGACCGCAAAGCGGCGACCGAATGAGGGCTTTGGGCCGTTTTTACCGGACCGATCGGCGGCAGCACCTTTCGATTTAACCAATCCGCCGGGTGCGGCATGGCGGTTCGGTGGCAGGTCTGGCAAAAGGATACTTTATGACAGGCACTGCATCGCAACGTACCGCTTAGCGCGAGCCTGCCGTGCTGTTTTATAAAATCAGGCGCTCGGTGTGAAACGGGCCGCGCCCCTTGATGGCATTGTACGCAAAAATTGGGGGTATGGCACACCGCACAATTGTGAGTGGCCGTCAACTTGCCATGTATTTGTAAAAAGTCCGGCTGCTGATGCGACGGCGGCCGTGCGCCCTGATGGCAAGTTCGGCAGAATGTCGGCGTGTGACAGCGATAACAGGTTGCCTTGTTTTTTAATGCGGCATTTCGATGCATCTTCAACCAGTAGGGGCCATGCAGCAGCTTGCGGTGGCACTGGTCGCACTGTTGACGCGAGTGGCAGACCAGGCAAAATTTAGGGTTGGCGGCGGAAGCCCCGGCATGGAACCGCAACCAGTGGTGGAGATGGGAATCGGGTTTCCGGTTGCGGTGACAGGCCTGGCAAAACCGGGGTTGATGGCACTCGGCGCATGATTGAGGATCCTTCATCACCTCAAACCGATGATTGAGCATGAAACCCTCCTCGAGGTGCGATTGCGGCTCCGGTGGCCCGATTTGTGGTGTGGATGGCATGGTGGAGGTTGGACGGATGCTTTGAATGAATGACACCATCGCTATGATCTCATGCGGGTTCAACTGAGAGGGCGGCATGATCGAGCGTGGGTTAAACCGGGTGGGATTGAGCAGTACCTCCTCAATCGTCTTTTTCGTGAGCTTGCCGCCGGACGCCAAATCCGGACCGGCGGTACCGCCGCCGCCGTTTATCCCATGGCAAGCCTGACAATGCAAGTCGAGGAAGAGCTTCTGCCCTTCTTGCTGTAGCGGTGTCAATTTTGGAGCGCTTTCAATCGTCGGCAGCGACCGCATTGACAAAGCCGTCACCGCGATGAAGACGCCGCCGGCGAGGAAGATGGAAATGGGGCGCCGAGCCAGTTTTCGCTCCGGGTTGCGGTCTAAATAGGGTACCAGAATAAAAGCCAGCAAGGTGATGCCCGGAATAACCATGCCGCCGATGAACTCCCACTTCCCTGAGAAAAGGTGAGCCAGCTCAAAGAGATAGAGGAAATACCAGTCGGTGTGAGCCGGATAAGCTAGGTTGGGATTTGCGGGCGGCGTGAGGTGAAATCCCAAAATCAGCGTCGCCAGCACCAGTATCACAAAAATCACCGTGCAGCAGATCATGATCTTTATCGTATGATCCGGATGAAACAGAAGCGGCTTTTCGACGTCCTGCTCACCATCCACCCGGCGCCACGGCGGCGTGATTCCCTTCACCCTCACCTGAAACACATGAAAGATAAGCAAGATCACAAGTATGGCCGGCAAGAAAAAGACGTGAATCGCGTAAAATCGGGTCAAAGTCAGCGTGCCCACCGCATGCCCGCCCAGGATGATCTCTTTCAACCAGTGGCCTACAATCGGAAGCGAGCCGGCCAAGCTCATCCGGATGGTGGTGGCCCAATATCCGTTTTGGTCCCACGGCAGAAGTGAACCGGTGATGGTGAAGGCCATCGTGAGGGTCAGCAGCAGGATTCCAATAACCCAGATAATCTGGCGCGGCTTTTTGTAGGCTCCCCAGAGGAAAACCCGCAAAATGTGAACGCCGACCAGGAAGGCGATGGCGTCGGTGGTGTAGTGATGCAGTCCCAGAACCAGCCTTCCCCAATAGATGCTGCGGATAAACTGAATGCTGTCGTAGGCATGATCGGGGGTCGGCGCGTAGTAGAGGGCGAGAAAGATGCCGGTGACGAACTGAATCGCGAGCAAAAACAGGATCACGGCTCCGATCGTTTGTGGCCAGCTTACACCGGACGGCAATGGATGTGCCAGAAATCGCTCGATATCGGAGACCAGTCCGGTCTGATCATCTATCCAACGGAGGATACTTCTCACCCCTCTAGGCTCCTTTTATCTTGATCAGAATTCGGCCACCGACCACCTTATAAGGGAAGCGGTCCAATGGGCGCGGCGGCGGTCCCGCGGCCACCTGACCGTTAATGTTGTACATGCCGTTGTGGCAGGGACAATAAAACACCTGTTTGTCGGGTTCCCAGCGCACCGCACAACCGGCGTGAGTGCAAATATTGGAAAACACGGTGAACGATTGAAGATTTTCGGCCACCACATAGACGGTTCCGCGAATGAGCTGATCCAGGTAGCCATCTCGGTTGTTGTAACGGTAGGTGAATGCGGTTGGATCACCGAGCACCACATCGGCCAGCGGACCGATATCCAGCCATGTTTCCTTGCGCCGCTTGAATGCGGGGAATAGGCTGAGCGCGGCCATTGGAACCGAAACCAGACCGACCAGTAACAAACCGGCTAGACCTACCAGGTAGGAGAGAAATCGCCGCCTATTTGTTTTCCGATTGTTTGAATTCGGGTGTTTCACCTCACACCTCCTTATAGTTGAACCCACACCGCTCGCAGTGGCGGTTGAAAACACGGTAAAACCCACCGGGTCGTCATTCCGGAGCCGCAAAGCGGAACCCGGAATCCAGAGCGCCATCGTACCGGACCACCGATCGGCAGGAGAGTGGATTCCCGCTTTCGCGGGAATGACGATCCGGTGGGTTTTCCCATATTTTTCAACATCCCCTTAGGCAAGAGGAGATTGCTTCGTCGCCGGTACGCGGCTTCTCGCAATGACGGAAGAACATCAACATCACCGCCTGCCACAAAGCATCGGTCTGGATTCCCGCTTTCGCGGCAATGACCGAATGGCGGACTTCGGCGAGTATTTCAATAATCGCATAAGCATCATCGTGTTCCTAGTCCCTCATCGGCTCGGCTTCATTGATATCCGTTAACATTAACTGTGACTGCTGTTGCATAAGCTCCTCATACTCCAACGGATGCTCCTCCCGCATCTGATGGAGCGATATTTTGCCGGTAATCCAGACGGAACTCATCGGAAAGACGGAAGGATTGAAATGCACCCAATAGAGGTGCCAGGTAACGATCGCGATAAAGGCGAGCAGCGCTTCAAAGCCGTGCATAACCAGCGCCATCTGCCATGCCCACAGCGGGAGCCAGTGCAGAGCGGCGCTCATAAACCAGAGTACGGCGCCGGTCACCACCATCACGATCGTCCCCCAAGTAAGGGAGAGATACTCGAATTTCTCCGCGTAGCCGAACCGGCCGAATTGAGGTCGGTCTGGGGCTAAGCCAAAGTAGTATTGAAGTTGGTGAGTGAAATCGCGGAGATCCTTGCGATTCGGCATCAGCATCATGATGTCTTTTCGGGATGACTTTGAAACGGCAAGGTAGATGAGATGGTAGATCGCGGCCGTGATCAGTAAGACAGCGCCGGCTCGGTGCAGCCAGGCGCGAAGCTCGAAGCCGCCAGGAAACGACAGCAGAAAGCGAGCCCAGTCGGTTTGTGAGTACTGCAGCAAAAATCCGGTCGCCATCAAGGTACCCACGCTGATCAACAGGATGACGTGCTGAATTCGAACCTGAAGCGGCATTCGCTCGACGTAAGTGTTCGCCAATGAGCCTTCTGCCCCGCCCGCCTCCAATCGCGCCGCATCGTGGCTCGTATTAATGGAGTGGCCCGCCGGCGCGGAGGCGCCCCCCCGATTACGCTTGGATTCGCGGCGCCGAGCCCACAGATCCAGCCCAATCAGCCCAAAAAAGAGGATCGTCATAGACCAGATCACGACGCGGTAAAAGAGGGTCATCAGATAGACGCCCAGGTTGCCGGCCGGAGTAACCTCCATGTGGACCTCACCGCGGGCGAAGTTAGCGCCGGCGTGTTTATGGCAGCGGCCGCAGGTGGCCGGTATGTTCTTCGGATTGATGGATGAGCGTGGATCCGAGGCGGGCAGTACCTCGTGAGCACGGTGGCAAGTCGCGCAATTGGCCACCGTCACGATCCCGTAAGTCAAAGCTGTTCCGTGGTAGGAGCTGCGGAAAGTCGAAAGCCGATCGGCCGGCAGCCCGAAGCGCAGGTCAATCGCTTTGTTGGCGTGGCAGCGTCCGCAGGTATTCGGGATGTTGGTCGGGTATACCGATGAGGTGCGGTCGGTGGGCGCCCGGATCGTATGCTCTCCATGGCAGTCGGTGCACACCGGAGCGGCCCGAACTTCCTTTAAGAACGCCTGGCCATGCACTCCGGACAGATAGCGCGTCATCTTATCCGGATGGCAGCGACCGCAGGTATACGGTATATGATTCCGGGAAACCGATGAGCCGGCAACGTCGGCCGGCTGAATGTCATGGGCACGATGGCAATCGGTGCAAACGGCGGCGCGGTTCATCCCCTGGCCGAGCAGCAACTGTCCGTGCACGCTTCTTTCATACTCAATTAAAACATGTCCCTTCGGAATGCGAAACCGGTCAACCAGCCGCGGATCATTGTGGCAGTGGGCGCAGGTGAAAGGAATGTTTCGCCGGTTGACCTTCGAGCGCGGGTCCGAAGCCGGCAAAATTTCATGCCGACCGTGGCAGGTAGCGCAGGTGGGAGCCAAGGTGGTGTGCTCCGCAACCGCTATCTGATGGTGGATGCTCATCTTAAAACGATGGGCGATGTCGGCAAATCGAGCGGCGAGCCCGCTGTTTTTAAGATGACAGGAGACACAATTCACCGGTGCAGCGGTGGCGGGATGAGGCAGGCGATTGATGCTGAAATCACGGTGGCAATCGGTGCACTTTAAATTGCGATGAACCGATTGGCTGTAGCGTGCCGGGTCAATGTAACCGCTTACGATCGTTCGCGAGTGACAGCTCAAACAAATGCGATTGGTGAGGGAGATGGATACGCCCCTTGCCGGTAATCCCGACAGCATCATCATTAAAAGAATCGATGTATGTGCCCACCACGCGTACCGCGGACGGTGCGTGGCTATCATCGTTTTCACCAATTAATCTCTTCAATAATAACCGGCCTGCAAATCCGATGGAGCGGTTGGTAAAGGATCACCTCAGCTCGGTTCGGCTTTCCAGCCGCCCCACCGTTCGCTGGTTCACGGTATAAAATTTATGCCGGTAACCTTCGTATTGGTTGCTGACAGAGGTCAGTCCATTGCCATCTCGGCGGCTATCATCAAGGTGCCGGCTTGGTGAATAGATGGCGGCCCTGCGGCATATGACAATCCGAGCATTTCGCATCGGCGGCGCCCTTGTGCTGCTGAATATGGGCGGCCGGGTCAGTGATTTGTGATTTGTGGCAGGTTAAGCACAATTGGTTGACCGGCTGCCGAAGCTGATCGGGCTGATCCGTATTACCGTGCGGGTCATGGCAGGTAATACAGGTGATGCCCGCCGCGTAGTGCTTACTTTGAATGTAATCGTTGTATTGCTGATTGCGCCCGGGGCCGGTAACTTGGGCCAGGGTAAAGACGGCATTCAAATCATCTCCCGGCCGGAAGGAGGCTGGAAACGGATGCCCGTCTTTATCTTTACCCACCGAGTGGCATTGACCACAGATCATATCCAGCCGCTGGGGTGGCAGATCCTTTGGCATCAGGATGGTTTGCTTGGCGATTTCCAGCTTTTGCGCGTCGGGGGCGGATACCATTTTTGCCAGGTGAGTGCTGCCGGGACCGTGGCACATCTCGCAGCCAACTCCCATCTCCACCCAAGTGTCGTTTGTCGCGTCAAATCCAGTCGTGTGGCAACGGATGCACTGAGCCTTCGCATCCACCGGTTCCACTTTCACCCAAGACTTGGTGGCCACGCTCCACTCGGCCGGCAAAAGCTGGAAATTTGCATCCAGATAGGCTTGCTGCCGATGCCCCACGCCCAGCACGTAAGCCACCTTATCTTTCGTGAAGGGGGCGGAGCTGAAATCGGCCACGATCGCATTGGCATTGGTTGCCGGCTGCAGCGCGGAGTAGTGCGCGGTTTGGACATAGGAGGCGACGATGGTCTTTGAAATATCCATGGTACGGTGGCACATCATGCAAATCTTGGAGCCCTTGTAGGTGGCATCCGATGGCGCGCTGGAGGCGGCGAGGTGAGCGCCCAAGGCGATCAGCGCACCCATCATAATGGGGTACTTCACCCCTTGACCGAACTGTTTGATTGTGTTCAATTTCACAATTTCCTCCACTCAATTGGACCGCATCAGCCGGTGGTGATCTCAAAACACGACAACGATCGGTTCGATGCACTTCAATCTTTGTTGACCTAGCATATCGCAGGATCGGCCTGAAATAATATGACAACCGTCATACGATCGAAGGTTGTGGGCAGAGCTGCTGATTCGAATCGCAACTATCTTCAGCAAAGGATTTTAGGGCGCTTAGGTGCATAATGACGATCTTATTACAGCGATGGCAGTATGAATCTATGCCGCAAAGGCGGCAACCTTTTGGGACCAGCTTTCCGTGGATGGTGCAGATGTACCCCGCCTTCGTCAGTCGGCTCAACACCCGAATGGTCGTTTCCACCGTGGTGCCGGCCAGATCGGCGATCTCGTGGCGGGTAAGTGGAGTGGTAATTAAGGCGCGATCGTTGCTTTGAACGCCGGTTGTTTTCGCCAAGTAGATCAGCAGGTGAGCGATGCGCTTATCAACCGCTTCAGTGACTAAAAACCGGAGCATCTCCTGCGTGTAGCAGAGACGGCGTGACACCGCCGCGATGAGGCGTTTGGCGAAGAGAGGGGATTCATTGAGGGCCTCGACAACCTGGCTATGTGGAATGAAAAGTGCGGTAATCGGCGTGATGGCGATTACCGATGAGGTATAAATTCGGTCTGCCAGAAAGAGGCAAACTTCGCCGAAAATATCGCCCGGCTTCAGGATCGCAACCGTTATATCGCGCCCGAGCGCTGAGTGCTTGACCACTTTAGCGCGACCCCGAAGAATGACGCCGATTGCGAAGGCTTCGCCCCCTTCGCTGAAAATCTCTACGCCCGATTTGTATTTCCGCTCGGAAACTTGTGATTCAAGTTGTGCTATCTCCTCAATCGGCATATCGGCCAGGATCGGAATGCTCTGCAAAAAAGCCAACCGGTCCGACATACTATCACCTTCTTTACACTATTCAGCAGTTGATCCATTGCGTAAATGTCGGTTTTCACACTAACCTACGTTATCCCTTAGCCGTTATGGTAAGAAATCCATCCGCTGGACATAGCAAAAAGGATTTCACTCTTTCAATTGTGAATTATAACACAGATCATGATCTAAATCATATACTTTGACATCTCCAGGCGCAACTGTATGATTTATATCATAAGCGCCGATTATGGCAAGTGGGGGAAAAGTTCGAGAGAATTCAGTTCTACGGGAATGATTTGTGGCAGGATTGATCGCCCCACCCCACCCCAACCCTCCCCACGGAGGGGGCGGTTAATGCTACGACAAATCACTCCCATAAAACTGAACTCTTACCCACCGATAGGGGCGGAACTTGCGATACAATATAATCCATAATCGGTAATCTGGCCGACGCGAATGAACCGGGTCTAATTATAAAGGGGAGTGCGATATGCCATCTCGCCGAATCGTCATCCGCACGGTAACCGATATGCTGGCATATCCCGATATTCGTTCGGAAAGGATCAGCCAGGCATTGATGGGGGAGTGGGTTGAGGCACAATCCGAACGAAACGGTTTCGTGGAGGCCCGCACCGAATATGGTTACAGCGGCTGGATATGGGCAGACAGCCTGGTGGGGGAATATACGCCACCCCAACTTTCGAACCACTGTCCCGGCTACCCACGATACGCCCAAATACGGAGCGCCTATGCCACGCTGTGGAAAATGGAGCGGCACGATCAGACCGTGGCGGTCATGGCAATGGGCTCGATAGTGATGGTGGAGCTTGAAAAGGGTGGCACGGCTATAGTGACGCTGCCGGACGGCCGGACCGGGCGGATGGAACGAAAGGATCTCGCCCCAATCCCCGAATCTCACCGACCAAATGTCCGGCGCGTCATTGAGACGGGCATGCGGCTGCTGGGCGTCCCCTATTTGTGGGGCGGGATCTCCACCTTCGGGATTGATTGCTCCGGATTTACCCAGCGCGTCTACCGCCAGCATGGTATTCTCATGCCGCGGGACGCCTATCTGCAAGCCGAGTGGGAGGGATCGGTCCGTGTTTCAGCGGGCGAACTTCAAGCGGGCGACCTGCTCTTTTTTGGGCAGGATCAACCCGATAGCCGCGGGCGCACGATCACCCACGTCGGGATGGCAATCGGCGATGGCCTTTTCATTCACTCATCAGGGAATTGGGGGGTCCATGTAAGCTCCCTATCGGAGGAGTACTACCAGCGCCGCTGGCGATGCAGTCGGCGGGTTCTGGCGGGGAAGACGGTAGAGCGGCCGACGAGGCATCTACCCGTGTAACAGTTCAGTTTTGCGGGAATGATTTTCGTTCGACCCCACCCCAGCCCTCCCCGCAAGCGGGGAGGGAGAGGGAGTTTAGCGGCGGCGCTTTTATCTTGCCCCCCCCAGTCCCTCTTAATCCCCTCCCCCGTTTACGGGGGAGGGTTAGGGTGGGGGTGCATCCAATATGGTCGTAAATGATTCCCACAGAACTGAACTCATTCCTACCCGTTTCAATCACGGTCATCCTTTAATCCCATAAATCGTGGTTCAGACGATTTAGGGATTACCATTAATAAAACTTAAGGTTTCACTATCGCATACCACAACGTACGGTAATTCGGGCCGGCCGTGAACGTGATTTGGCCGTTCTGATAGGTGATTGGAACTTCCTGGCCTAATGCACCGGTCTCCGTCAATGCGTAAACCTTCCGCGGGCCGCTTACCGGCATAGTGAGCGTCACCGGCACGCCATCGGCGATGGAAGGCGCGGTTCCCCAGTGGTTGTTTACGCTGTTGTGAGCGGCGTTCCAAATCATATCGGTGTTCTCCACCCGATCAGCCGCCGTCAGTAAAATTCGGCTGCTTTCGGAGAGCGGTTTTCGGTCCAGGGAGTTCAGTATCAGCGCGGCAAAGTGGTGAGGCGTGTCGCCGAACTCAAACCGCACCTTCCCAACCGTTACCGCTCGGCCGCCCACAAAGCCCACCACCACCTTTGCCGCCGGCGCGTCGGCGGTGTAGATTGCGGTGGCCGGGTCGCTGTTTTCACATTCAAGCGTCGAATTTCCAACTGCGCCGGCTTTGTGAATCCCGGCTTCACCACCCATCTGGATGCCCATCCTTCGCGATAGGGCCGTTTTGCGGGTTATTCCATAGTGATTCCAGAGATCGTAGGCGGTCGGGAATTGGGCCAGCTCCGCTTCGTAGTTCTTGGCGGGGATGGAGGCCGTAACCGACTCGCCCGCCGGCCCAATCTCATCATCCCGAAAAATCATAGCGGCGGCCGGCATGAACGCCCACTTGGCCGGATTGGATCCCACCCCAAAATAGCTCTGTATCTGGTCGTTTGCGGCATTGGCGCCATAGCTCCCGTAGTCAAACAGGTAGATGGCATCCCAATCTTGAAAAGCGGCAAAGGAGGCGTAAAGCGGCACGCACTCCGACTGATAGTCGTTGGGAGCTGGATGGTTGTACTCGCTCACCGTAAACGGCTTGCCCGCGATCCGATATTCCGCCATTGCGGTGAGGGTATCGCTCTGACCGATGGCTGGAACCATGGAGGTATTGCCGATGAGCCAGTCCACCGGATCCCATGGTCGGCGCGGAAAGCGGGGATGTTCCCAATAGGCATGGTCGTCGGCGAATTCGCTCGCTTCCTCACGATACGGTCCGGACAGCCCGCCATAGGAAATTTGACTGCAGATGATGTTGGCATGCAGGTGGAGGTCGTTTTTCAGGTAATCGCGCATTTCATGGTTATATGCCCGCTCGGTATGAGTGAGAAAGGCGATCCAGTCGGCCCACTGTTGTGGCAATCCGCCGTCCGGAATCGGGATGGT
Organism: bacterium; assembly: GCA_021842405.1. Taxonomy (GTDB): domain Bacteria; phylum Armatimonadota; class Chthonomonadetes; order Chthonomonadales; family JAMCWF01; genus JAMCWF01. The sequence continues at coordinate 7,907 of JAKBZR010000018.1, read as the reverse complement.
ATCATTCGTGCATGTCTGGCCGGGCTGCAGGCCGCCGCCCTCCACTCCGGCGCTCAGCTTGACTTGAGCCAGCTCCACCTCGCCGGTCTGATTGCCCAGCACGAAGACGAGCCGCGAATGATCGGGCGTGGCGTGGTGGGCGGTGAAGAAATAGGTGTACTGCTTCCATTCGGGCGTCAGGTGTGCGCTCACGTCCAGCCCGATGTGATGCCAATCCGATTCATCCAGCGAAGTGTAGACCGACATCTCGCGGGCGGGGTTTGCGCGCGCCCGAAACCGAACCGTGTAAGTGTCGCCATCCTGGATGTTCAACCCCGCCTGGTGAAGCTGGATGTGCCAGTCGGTGCCGTCCGTCTGAGCGACATCAGCTCTGAGCGCATCGCCCTGGATGCTGAGATCGGCTTTTGTGTTGCGGTGTTGTTCCAGCGTCCAGCTTGACAGATCGGTGGCGCTTTTTAACAGATCGGGGCCGGGCGGGGTGACGTTTTTCAACCAAGCCGCTTTTAATTTGGTGGTGGCGCCGTAGCGCTGAGCCAGCCACCGGTTCCAGAGCTGCTGCAATTCACCCAAAAATGGTTGCGGAAGCTCTTTTAAGCCATGTCCCAGCGAGGACCATGGGTCGCCCACCAGCGAATCCTCGTTGGTCAGCTCCACGTTAAGCACCGCCGGCTCGTCCGTGTAGGCGGTATGGGTGTAGGGGTTGACGTGGGTTAAAAGCTGTCGGGCGTACTCCTTTTGCAGCTCGATCATGCTGGGGTCGAAGTAATCCACCCTCTTATCGAATGAAAAAGGGATATCGCTGACGCTGGCCGGGAATCCGTCGGCGGGCGAGAACTGTCGCGAAACGTGCAGGTTAATGTTGACATAGATACCATGTCGCTTCAGTTCATAGATCAGATAATCGAGGCGGTCGAGCTGCCGGGGGTTGATGTGTCGGTGATCCGGATCGTTGAGGTCCCAAATGGTGCCCTTCGGGTTGTTCCAACAGTTATCCATATGGTGCAGTCGAACCAGGTTCACCCCATACTTCGCCAGCCTTCTCGCCACGATTCGGGCATCGGCGTGATTGGGAAATGCGCTGCCGGCAACCAGGTTCACACCCAGAAACCGGATTCGCTGACCGGTATCGCTCTCAACGAAGTGGCCGTTCTTCACCACGATGAAGCCGTGGGAGCCGGCCGGCCCGTCGTTTAAGTACGATACATCGGTGATCGTTTTGCTGGCATCGTTCCAAGGAATGACGAAGGGAAACATCGCCCCGGCATCCGCATCCGCAACTACCGCCGCCAAGGCCAGCAGCGCGACCGCCATCGCGATTGGCACGATTCCCATCACAACATCCTTTCTACCCATCAGTCGGCACCTCCAAGCGTTAAAGGGTCGAGTTTAAGCGGCCGGTGTCCACCGCTTCGTCATTCCCGCATGGCTCCACTCCAGTGGAGTGGATGGCGGGAATCCGCTCGCCTCCCGATCGGTAGTCCGGCACGATGACGATCCGGTGGGTTTTCCCATGTTTTTCAACATCCTCCTAAAGCTCTTCCTTTGGCTCGCCTAAAAGATCGGCATAATCATCGAGATCGTTGATATTGGTGAAGCTCAGCCCTTCAGGATCAACGTGAAGCAGGTCGCCGGTGTCTAAAATCAGCGTTTTCAATGATTTGACGGCGGCGTGCAGCGCTCGATTTCCGGCCTCATAGGAGGCGATCAGCGCCGGCAAGGCTTTGTCACGATACACCGCTCCCAGCGGCTGCAAGCCGTCCTCAAGGTTAAACAACGCGGCATCATATTTGCCTATTTTAGACAAGAGCAGCGATAAAACCTTTGGCTCCATCAGCGGTGTGTCGCAGGCCATCGCGATGTGGATTCCAGGTCCGGCCGCCTTCAAGCCGGTAATCAGTCCGCCCAGCGGCCCCACGCCGAGGTGCTCATCGCCGATCACGAACGCCCCAGTTGGGTGGTAATGACCGGCTCGGTCGGCCACCACCCATATCGGTTGACTGACATCAGCCGCAATTCTCACCGCGCGCTCCAACAGCGTTTGTCCATTGAACATCAGCATTGCCTTATCCTGCCCCATTCGGCTGCTCGGTCCACCGGCTAAAATGATGGATGCCATCTTCCCACACCTCCAATCCGCGATCGTATTGCAGAGGCCGATACCCAAACTCATATTGTGATATTCAGCGATCGAGTCCGATTTTTCCTTTATGAAGCGGTTTTCTTTAAGCCTCCCGAACCAGCCAAACCTCAGATACCTGGCAACCGCGCCCTTCGACGATGCTCCAGCGAAGATGCAGTGTGCCGCCGCGGGTTAAATCCGGTGGTATCGCGAACTCCAACACCGAAGGTGGATAGTTACCGCGCAGCGGGCCGTGTATCTCATAACCGTCATTGGCGTGGAGGCGCATCATCGCTTGATAACGGCCGGTATAAATTACGCGCAGGCGGTAGCGGGCGTGCGGGTCGAGGCCGTTGTAATGCATCTCCAGCGGCGTATCGTAAAGAGTGGCGGCTTGCCGGTTCCAGGAGTAGCGATAACCGGGAATTTCGTTCCAAAATTCGTCAAATGCGGAGCGCAAAAATCCGGGGTCCCGCTCCCAGCCCTCACCGCGCACCAGATGAGGCTCCTGGGTGGCGTTGCCCAGGTCATCGTAAAAACCGCCCGGTCCGGGATCGGTCCAGTACGCCAGCTTCTCTAGTGCGGCGGCCCGTTCCGACTCGCTGCTCAACTGCAGCGCGGCGTCAATGCGGGGAAGTAGCCAGCCGCGATTGTTCAAGGGAGTGTCCAGGCAATCCAACACTGCGCCCCGCTCCTCCTCGTCGGCGTGATACATAGGAACACTCAACTGCATGCCGATGCTTTTCCAAAGCGCCTTGCCCAGATCCAATATCTCGACACGCATCGCCTCAATTTCGGGTGTTGTGTAGCGGTCTGTGAGGATGGATTTCGCCTGTTGAGCGGCAACTTGCGCTCCGGCCCGTCCCGCCTCCGCCAGCGCTTTCAGCGCCTCATGCTCTTGTGCGGTCTCTCCCTTTAATCGCTCTTGCACGTAAAGATCGTAGATGGCGCGGAAATAGGGTTGTTGCAGCCGCCAATTGGATTGTCCGGCCACGCCGGCCTCCTTCCAGATACGTCCCCACTGCCCATGCGTTTTTCGGGGAAGAGGATTGTTCAGCAAGGGGCCTTTCCAGTTTTGTTCCAGCGCGAGCAGACCATCGGCGGCCGATTCGGCGAGGCGATGGCCGAAGAAGACGCGCCCATATTCCACTAAAATCTCACGAGCTGGGCGCTCAGGATCCCAGAGCCGTTCCGACCAGATGAACTTATTCACGTCATCATGGACGCCCTCGGAGTAGGTCAGCGCGCCGATCGCCCAATCCATAAAGAGGTTGTGAATATAAGCCTGCTCGACCGGTCTTGGGTTGATCGGCTCACGGCCCAAGGTAAAGGCGAAGGCGCTGTCCCATTCGTTGACCGGATACTGGCAGCGAACGCAATGGGTGATATCGGGGTAGCGGCGGAGCGGATAGCGGCTCGGTATCGCTTTGCGGAAGCTCTCCAGCGAGCCGTTGTAGTGAACCCAAGGGCCGTAGACGATTCCGGTGAGCCACTCCGGCTGCTTCTCCTGAAGATATTGCAAAAAGACGTCCAGTTTCGACTGATGAAAGCCCTGCGGTGAGACCCACAAGCCGGCATTCGGATGGCTGCGGCGAAGTAGGACGGATATCTTTTCCAAAAACGACAGTAAAATTTCAACCGGCATCTCACCAGGGTCGCCGCCCGGAATAAAGAGGTGATCCAGCCTTACCATCGCCTGAAAAATCTTGTCCCGCCTTACCAGCATCGTATCCATATCTTCGGGATGAGATGCATCCCAATCCTCACTCGGCAGCCACGCCCAAACATCGAGATCATAAGAATCGAGCAGTTCGGAGAGACGGCAGTTCATCTCCCACGGTGAAAGCGGCATGATAGCGCTGGGCGGTTCATCCTCGTAAACGGTTGGGATCAGCTCGATGCTGTTGGCGCCGAAGATGGCCAGGTCACGGATGTGTTGCTCAAACTGGTTGACGTCCCAGGCGTCATAGGTATTGGGTACGCTGCGGTAACCGAGCTGGTGGCCGCGGAGGAGAAAGCGAGGTCGGGTGGAAATAAGTCGGCCGGGTGCTTCTTGCGGCAGCGAGATGATGCCCCCGACCGAATCCATCTCGAGCCAGCGCAGCAGTCGTCCGACCGCGAACAACGCTGCTCTGCCGCTCCCGCCGATCAACCAGATACGATGCTGCAGATCGGAGGCTATTTCGTGATAGATCGTGTAACCTTCAGCCGAATCGGATGGGGCTTGTGCATCGGCGGGAATTGACATCCCGGCCGGAACACGCTCACAGTTTGCAAGGATTATGGCCGGCCGTCCCTCAATCGGCGACTCGCGGATCGGCAGCACCACTCCGCTGCCCTGGCGGATATAGTGCTGTAGCATGAGGGCCGCTTGCCGTTCAGCACGATGGGCTGTATCGCCCGCCGTTACAATGGCAGCTTGGGAGAGATCCATCGAAACCGTACCTCCTGTTCGCTGGCGGTGGATAGTTCGAAATTCGTTCTGCAAGCAGACTTAACCAGCCAGCCATACCCATTAGCAGATTGTTGAAAAAGTCGCTGGATACTGCCGCTTCGTCATTCCCGCGAAAGCGGGAATCCAGTTCCCTGCCTATCGACAGGCTGGCAAAATGATGCCCTGGATTCCGGGTTCTGCGAATGAGTTCGGATATCGGGGTAATCTAGGTAGTCGGCTCTTACCCCTACCGTAATTATCAACTCCCTCCCCCTCGTGGGGGAGGGTTAGGTTGGGAGGCGACAAATGCTGCTATAAATCATTCCCCGAAAATTGAACCCTTTCTTATTGCGTTTCTTTAAAATGGGGGGTTCGCCAACGGGAGAAGTTTTCCCTTCATTCCAATTTCGGGGCCGATTTCAAATTGAATACCGGCAATGAAAAAGGGCGGAGAGATTGACTCTCCGCCCCAATGAATCATGAAATAAATCGTTTGTCGCGGTTATTTAAGTGTCTGCTCTTACTGCCAGCTCGAGTCAGTTAAGTTGGCCCAAGTCATTTGCGACCAGGTCATATATTTAGAGTGGCCGTCCACGAAGGTAACGTTTTCACCGCCGTGATGCCGGGTTTGGGAATCGAGGAAAGGCGAGCCATAAGTGGCGGTATACTGCGCTGCGGTTTGGCAGCAGTTCCACATTACGTTTTGGCTGGTGTTGTTGGCGAAGGCAGCGCGGGCCGTCAGCAGATTGGCATTGCCGGCATTGGGGAGCTGCCAGACCCAGATATCGGCCAGTTGGGAGGCGCAATCCATCAGCATCGCCCAGTTGGCAGGCGTGATAATGCCGGCCATTCGGTTGCTGGGACTGGGGGGGTCCAGGTCTTCGGCCAGGCCGTAAGAGACGTAGTTATGAATGTTGTAGGCGGAGCTGAATATATCATTACGCCCGCCGTCATCGCTGCATCCGGCCCACGTATCGTTCCAGTGCATGATATCATCCTGATCCTGGTAAAGACCGACACTCTTGACGTAGGGGTAAATCGCCATCGTCCAGAAGGCGGATGAATCGCGGGGAGCGCCATTGTTACCGCCGTTGCAGAAAAACCCCCAGTTCCAGGTCGGGAACCGCTGGTCGTAGTCCTGCGTGTACATCAGAAGCCCAAGACCAAGCTGTTTTACGTTAGAGAGGCAGGCCGTTGCTCGAGCCTGTTCGCGGGCTTGGGCAAAGACCGGAAAAAGAATAGCCGCAAGTATTGCGATTATCGCAATAACGACGAGCAACTCAATAAGGGTAAATCCCTTCTTCTTCATGATGATTACTAATCCTTTCTATTGGGCCTAAATGAATGGATTGAGTGAATTCGGCTGCCGCTGCTAGCCCAAAATCAGCGCGCGCCGGGTGAAGCTGGGTTTGCCTTCTGATTCATTTTGGTATTGATTTGCGCTGCTGGAACGCCGGCTCGGGCCTGAATTTTCGACCATTCTTGAGGGGTCATGGTCCGACCACCGTTCCCGGCCGTGAAATGCAAGATCAACATTCCCACCACCACGACGAGAACGGCAATGACGACCCAGGCGACAACGGGTGATACCTCGCTCCTGATTCCTGCCAATGTACCTATTCCCTCCGGTTAGGATATTTCATCGCAGCGTCCTAATTGTATCGCATATTTAAACGAATTGCAAGCGGTTTGCGTTTATAAAATGAGCGAAATATCTAACAAATTAAATTTCGGCAATTGATGCAGGGTTCGCAGCTCAGGCGACGGTCGTGATCAATTCGGGTGGAAAAGTTGCGTTGACGGCTTGAATGGATCATCTACGGGGGTGTTGGAAGATACGGTAACGCACACCGGGTCGTCATTCCGCCTGCCTGTGCGCCTGCCTGAGCAGATAGGGGGCCGCAACGCGGAACCCGGAATCCAGTCGAGTATCTATCTGAAAATCCGAACATTTGCCTCTTGTCATTGCGAGCGACCGCAAAGAGCGAAGCAATCCCCCTCGGCAAAAAGGGGATCGCTTCGTCGCCGCTTCGCGGCTTCTCGCAATGACGCCCTCCCCCCTCGGGGGAGGGTTGGGGTGAGGGCGAGCGAAAATCATTCCCACAAAACTGAACTCTTTCGTCGTTGACAATTCCGGAAAAAGTGGCGTAGACTTGATGGCAAGTTGCCAATCATTTTCCAATAAGGCTGGGACAATCTCAAGGTAAATTATTTTACATAGGAGAGCGAAATTAAAATGAATGAGGAGTGGACAAATGCTTGGTTTAGCGAAGCGGAGGCGCTGGCATGGAGGAGTGCTGGGTTTACCTTAAAGCAGGCGTTTGCATTTAGAGAGGCTAAGATTACCGTCGAGCAAGCCATTGCGTTGAGGGAGCAGCAAGGTAGCTTAGATGTCCATCCCTCTATGGATGGGGCTATACAAAAGATTGACGGCATACTTAGTAAGATTATGCATAAGATTGAAGGCACAATTAAGGCATATCCTAAATTAATAGGATGCACAACTAGTATAATATTGGTCATAATCTTAGTGGTTGTAATAGGACATTATGATAGTAACCCAGTCAATGTTATTGGAGACTGGAGCGGTCAAGCCACAATTTTGGGCACGGCTGGCCCTTCTGTCACAATGGAGATTAACCAGGAAAATTCGGGAAGCATTAGCGGTCAGTTTGATGACGGAACGCCATTTACGGGAAACGTTGATGGTAATAATATCGATATCACATGGAAGCCAGTCAATGTGCCCCAAACAACGGCTGAGCTGACCGGAACGGTAGCGGGGAATGAGATTACCGGCAATCTTAAGATTACATCCCCCGATCCTTCCAGCAATCTCATATCGCTTTCGATCCAACTGCAAAGAGATCAATCTTCGGGAGGACAAAATTAAAATGCATGAAGAGTGGACAAATGCTTGGTTTAGCGAAGCGGAGGCGCTGGCATGGAGGAATGCCGGATTTACCTTAAAGCAGGCGCTTGTATTTAGAGAGGCTAAGATTACCGTCGAGCAAGCAATTACATTGAGGGAGCATCAAGGTAGCTTAGATGCGCAACCTAATAAGGTTATGCAAAGAGCTGAAGGCGTACTTAGTAAGATTGGGCATAAGGTTGCAGGCACAATTAACGCACATCCTAAATTAGTAGGAGTTACATCTGGCATAGTATTTTTCATACTCTTAATGGTTGAGATAGTAGGTAGCAATAGTAATAGGAGTAATAGCAGCATTAGAGCCTGTCCGACAAACCCATAACAAAGTGATATTGACATTGTTGGCACCATGTGGTATAATCGCAATCATATAATCTCCAAACGAGGTATTTGATGCGCCATAACTTTTTACCCTATGAGCA
>JAKBZR010000017.1 GCA_021842405.1 bacterium | reverse complement strand
CTCGTGCAGGCGAGGCAGCTCCAATACGGCTACCATGCGCCCCAGTGCCGCAAGCAAAATACGATCGCCGCCATACGTGCACTGCATAGGTGCGGAGCATTGATCGAGCCGGATGCCGCTATGCTGGAAGAGGCCTATCTCACCCTGAATCGGTTGCGCGGGCACCTGCAGTTGCGCAGTGGCACCAGCTCGGAATCCTTACCGGAAAACCACGCTCAACGGCGGCCGATCGCCTTAGCATGGGGTCTGCCGGACGGCGAGCGGGTGGCGGCTGAAGATCGCTTGTTCAATCAAATGAAGGCGCGGATGCAGGAGGTGCGCCGGATTTACGAGCGACTTTTTTTACATCAAAAGGTTTAATATTAAATTGCTGTTTGCGATATCCGCTATAACGCGGAAGATTTTTCATGGCTGGTTAAATGGAACCGTCTCAGATTGAGCTGGAGATCGCGGTGTGGTTTGGAAGTTATCTGTTCGGCTCGCTGCCGATTGGACTGATCGTCGCACGCCAGTGGAAGGGGATTGATATCCGGCAGCATGGCAGCGGCAACATCGGGGCGACCAACGTCTTCCGCACCGTCGGGCCGGCCGCCGGAACATTGGTTTTCATCCTCGATGTGCTGAAAGGATTCCTCCCGCCGCTGGTTGCCGGTCGGTTGATTCCCGGTTCGTCGTTGGTTATGGTGGCGGCCGCTCTCTGCGCCATTCTCGGCCACAATTTTTCGCCTTTTCTTAAATTTAAGGGCGGAAAGGGCATTTCAACCAGTCTAGGGACGCTGATTGCAATCGCGCCGATGGTGGGTCTGATCGCTTTCGGGCTGTGGGCTGTCCTGCTGCTCATCACCCGGTACGTATCGGTCGGCTCCATTGCAAGCGCGCTCTCCTTGCCTCTGTTAACACCCCTTTTTTACCAAGGCGATCCCTACCGGATGGGTTATGCGGTAGCGGCCTGCCTGTTCGCGCTGATAAAGCATATTCCCAACATCAAACGACTCCTTAACGGCACTGAAAACAAATGCGGCACCTATTGAACGGATATTGTGCAACATTCTATTTATTGCTTTCGACGGTCATTATGACTCGACCGGCCTTCTCGTTGTCGGTCAGCGATCATGGCACCGCCACTGATCTCCCCTATGTCCAGGCTCATTTCAGCAATCCCTCGCGAACGGAAATCACGGTAAACGCGACCGCCTACCGATTGGTGATGGATGTCACTCATCCCCGCGTGATCGGGTTTTATAACCGCTTGGGCAGCCGTCCGCTTGATAATGTGCTGAGCGGCTTTGAAATTCTGCTGTCGGTCTGGTCGAACCGGATTGAGTACAACAGTCGTTGTGCGCCGATTGCCGCTCGTGCGGAAATCCGGGAAAACGGGCCACTTTACTGTGAAGTGGTGGTCAATCACGTGATTCTGGGCAGCGACGACACCAGTCCATCCGGTCAACCACTGCCGCTGCCTGCCAAGATAACCCTAGCCTGCACGCCCCATCGCGTATTCGCCTGGGCCACCTTGATTCCATCGGTGGATTTGCCGGTTGAAAGGGGTGCCATCCGGGTGGGTTTCGGTAGCGGGCATGCCAACCTCTTCTCTCGTTTTCCCACGTTGTTGCCGCTGCCAACATCGGTAAACCGGATCGCATTGACCCTAAGCGGGGGCAGTGATGCAACCACCATTCTGACCCGATCTCCAGCCAACGGGAAACCGCTGGATAACCTAATTAAAACGGGTCAAATTGCTGGTTTTAATCCGTCGCCCTGGAAGGTCGGCAGCCGGCAGCGCGCCTGGCTGGAGTTGATTCCCAGTGGTCTGGATATCTCCCCAATTGTTACGATTGATCCCGATCTTTATCCCCTGGCGGCCGCCTCGTTCCATGTGGCTGGCCGAATTCAACCGGTATTTGACCCCTTGCGCCATATCTGGGTCGTGAGCGGTATCTCAAAAACGAACCATGTGATCAAGGTAAAAAATGACGAACATCTCCGCACGTTGCTGCTGGAGCTAAAGCCGGCGCCCAAATACTTGTTGGAGCGTGTGTCGGTTGTCGAGAACGGATCCATCTCCAAGCCGACGTTCCAGCGCTCCGAAAACGACCCAGCCGACGGCTTCCTCCGCATCACCTTAAACCCGAGCCGTAAGGCGATTATCCGGGTAAAGGTGGCCGCCCCATTGTCTGAACCGTGATTTGCTGGATTGAGGGATTGCCAGAATGAGGCCACCGAGTCATCTTCCCGATTAAGTCGCAGCCATCCTTTAATCGGGTAAATTATGGTTCAGACCGGTTTCTAAGGCGGTTAACAATGTGCGCAACGGAAGGGCAGCAGTGCATCGAGCCGGTCGCTTAAACGGCTACCGCCCTCTGTCATCCGCCTCCCGAACGGCCGCAAAAAAGGCGGCCATCTTCTCGGCGTCTTTCTTTCCCGGTGACCGCTCCACCCCGCTCGATACGTCCACCGCATAAGGGCGCACGATGCGGATGGCCTCGGCCACGTTTTCCGGCGTCAATCCGCCCGCCAGGATAATCGGTCGGTTTACACTCTCTCGCACTCGGCGAGCCAGCGCCCAGTTTAAAGTGCGGCCGGTGCCGCCCAGCGCATCCGGTGAATAGGCGTCCAGCAGGTAGGCGTCGGCCGTTGAGTTGGAATCGAGGATTTGCCGGACGCTGCTCTCATCCTTAACCCGAAAAGCCTGGATGAGCCGCCGGCCTTTTCTCCTTTACACTATTTCTGGGACTAGCTCATCGGCCATCCCGCACCTCTTAGTGTTGGGTTGCTCTGAGTATCAACCTGGCCAGCGGAGTATGACGACCTCTTCGCGCAATTGTTCTTTCGTCGCCGTCGCAAGCCTTGTCCGGAAAAGATCGATGTCGACCACTTCATAACCGAGTGATTCAGCAATCGAGGCCAGGAGTTGCCCGGTGCGAATCATCACTCGCAAATATGAAGCTTGATCGCCGACGACGTAGGCAAGATGTGACCCTGGCCGAAGAACTATGCGGAGATCGGCGAAGTGACGGGCTATACCGCCGAAGTATAGTTTCGCCACACGCGCATATAAACGCTCAAAACCACTAGTTTTACCGAGTTCGATTCGTCGTGCCTCGATTTCATCGGCTATCCGCTGGATTTCGGGGAATTCCGCGATCCAGCGGTCATCGTCATCCTGTTTATAGACATTTCGAGTATTGGACCGGATCAGACCGTGTTTCAGTGCCTGCAATTCTGCTCGCGTTTGCACAAATCCGAGTAATACGGACTCAAGTCGCGTTGTCCGCGTGTAATCTTTCTCATTTGGGTATGGAGGGGAAGTAATGACAGCATCGACACTGGCGGGAGGCAGGAGGCTAGCAATCTTCCGCGCATCGGCTTGATGGGTTATGGCTGATACACCATTTCGATCTTGCAACAATCGGATATCTTCGGCCATTTCGTAGATGTTGTCCAACCAGGGTGCCAACACTGGGGCATCTGTTTTAATCTGCCCGACGCCAACCTCTGGACCAAAATTGAGATTACTAATCGAGAACACCAAGGCTTTGGCAAAAGCAAGTAATTCATGGCTATTGAAGCTTTCATCCTTATTGAAGGTTAAGATTTCAAGCAATACCAGCGCTTTGTGTAGTGGTAACGGACTGATCGAATTCGCTGGAAGAAGTTTTGTTTTCTCAAGATCAAGCGTGTGCAAGTAATTACCATAAGGGGCTGGTCTCGACTCATGGAGCAATAAGGAATAATTGTCCTCGATTCCATCTGCGTGGAGACGTTTAGCTGTTTGATCGGCAATCGAAAGGGCATGATCAATCAGCCCGTCAGGATTGGGGCTCCAATCGATCTTCACCGAAGAGGCGAAGTGTGACATGGGGTGCATTTCAACACCAATGCTCGGAATGCCTAGTCTCTTACACTCTACCAGCGTAGTACCCGTACCGCAAAACGGATCCAAGACGGTCTGTCGTGTCCCGACTCCGAAGCGTTCTAAATAATCACGCACGAGATGAGGAGGATAGGAAAGGACGAAGCGATACCATGAATGTACGGGACGATCTTGGGGAGTGAGTTTATTTGCATTACCGTTGCTAAATGCCGATTTCCGCCGGTGTGTGGTAACAGGCGGTGATTGTAAATCCAGATTACGATAATGCATACTCATATCACAAAAAGTGGTGGCTCCATGTAGTACACGTAGAGTATCAGCATTATACACTGTAAACGGTCGAATGCCAACCCTGTACTCCGATCGTAAGAGTTCAGTTCTCTAGGAACGATTTATAGCAGCATTGACCGCCGCCCTCTGTCATCCGCCTCCCGAACGGCCGCAAAAAAGGCGGCCATCTTCTCGGCGTCCTTCTTTCCCGGTGACCGTTCCACTCCGCTCGACACGTCCACCGCATAAGGGCGCACGATGCGGACGGCCTCGGCCACGTTTTCCGGCGTCAATCCGCCCGCCAGGATAATCGGTCGGTTTACACTCTCTCGCACTCGGCGAGCCAGCGCCCAGTTTAAAGTGTGGCCGGTGCCGCCCAGCGCATCCGGTGAATAGGCGTCCAGCAGGTAGGCGTCGGCCGTTGAGTTGGAATCGAGGATTTGCCGGACGCTGCTCTCATCCTTAACCCGAAAAGCCTGGATGAGCCGTCGGCCGGCTGCCGACTCAACTGGGGTTAGGCCGGTGTAAAATTGCACTGCGGTGAAGCGGTGGACCCACTCCTCTTGGCCGCTCGGGATCTGCTCGCAGACGGCGACGGTGGAGATGAACGGCGGTAGGCGCAACGGAATTAGGAGCGCATCCTGGCTCTTGCCAATGTAGCGGGGAGAGGAGGGGACAAAGATGAATCCAAGCGCGGAAGCTCCCAGCTCGACAGCGGCCATCGCATCTTCCATATTGGTGATGCCGCAAATCTTCACCCGAGTCAACGATTGCAGATCAGGCTCGGATTTCACGGTCTGTTAATCAACCGGCCAGCAGCTCATGCATCTTGGCCGCGATATCTTTTCGCCGCATGAGCGCCTCGCCGACCAGCACCGCGCGAACACCCGCGTTGACCAGCCGCACCACGTCGGGCCGGGTAGAGATGCCGCTTTCGCTCACCACATAATGATCGTCCGTAACCTGCTGTATAAGTCGTAAGGTGGTTTCTAACGTGGTTTGGAATGTGTGCAGGTTGCGGTTGTTGATGCCGATGAGCGGCACGTTTAAATTAATAGCTGTCTCCAATTCCTCCTCGTCATGCACCTCCACCAGTGATGACAACTGAAGCTCGGAGGCCGTCTCCAACAGTCGCTTCAAGTTATTTGAGGTGAGCGCCGCCACAATCAGCAAAACTGCATCGGCGCCATAGGCCCGACTTTCGTATAATTGGTACTCGTCAATAATGAAATCCTTACGCAGGATGGGTAGTGAGCACGCCTCTTTTACGGTGGAGAGGTGGTTCAGGCTGCCCTGAAAATAGGTTTCGTCGGTGAGCACCGAAAGGCAGGTGGCGCCGGCCATTTCGTAGGTGCGGGCAATTTCAGCCGGATCGAAGTCGGGACGGATCAGACCTTTCGAAGGTGAAGCTTTTTTGACTTCGGCAATGAGAGCAGGCGGCGGGGTCGTTTGAAGGCGGTTTAAGAAGTTGCGGGGTGGCTCGATATCGGCAACGCGGGCGCGCAAATCAGCGATCGGGACGCGGCGCGAGCGAGCATCAATTTCCGACCGCTTATCGGCCAGGATTTGAGACAGCAGGCTCACACCACCGCCTCCTGTTGAATGAAGTCCACCAAATCCTCCAGTATGTTGAGCGCCTTGCCGGTATCAATCATACGGTTGGCCACATAAACGCCGTCACGCCAACTTTCGGCCATGCCGGCCACAATGAGGCCGGCCGCCGCGTTGACCACCACGATGTCCCGGCGAGCGCCGTGCTCGCCGCTGAGGATCGCCCGAATGATCTCGGCATTTTCTTCCGGGGTGTCGGCCGGCTTCAACTCATCCGGTAATGCCGGCATAATCGCGAACTCGTTGGGCAATCGAGTTTCGGTGTGAACGATCCCGTTGATAAGGTGGCTGATGCGGGTGGGACCGACCACCGAAATCTCGTCCAGCCCCTCCATTCCGTGAAAGATCAGCGCACGCTCACATCCCAGGCGAGAAAGCACCTCCGCTACCCGCGGGCAGAGCTCCGGATCATAAACGCCCACGATCTGCCGGGTAGCGCCGGCCGGATTGGTCAACGGCCCGAGCAGGTTAAAAACGGTTCGAATTCCCATTTCACGCCGGGGTTGCGCGGCGTGCTTCATGGCCGGATGGTGCTGAGGGGCGTATAGAAAGCCGATGCCGATCGTGTCAATACATTCGGTCACCACATTGGGACTGATGTGGAGATTGATGCCGAGCATCTCCAGCACATCGGCGCTGCCACACTGGCTGGTAACCGCCCGGTTGCCGTGTTTAGCCACCCCAACTCCAGCCGCCGCAATAACGAATGCAGCCGCGGTGGATACGTTGAATGTCTTCATAAGATCGCCGCCGGTGCCGCAGGTATCGAGGAGCGGGCGCCGCCGCGGTGCAATCCGAAGCGCTTTGGAGCGCATAACGGTCGCGAAACCAGCGATCTCATCCACCGTTTCACCTTTGGTGCGGAGAGCGGCCAACAGCGCCGCGATCTGGATGGGCGTAGCCTGACCATCCATAATGATCGTCATTACGCCAACCGCCTCATCAACGGATAAGTGCTGGCCATCCACCACTTTTTGCAGGGCTTGCTGAAACATCGGATTCATCGCTTCCGTCAGGCTGTCCTTCCCCTGCACCGAATCCGGCATCAATGGAATCCCCCATTTGGGGGATTGATCTTCGAAGGTAAAGTGATCGGTGTGGTTGTGTTACCGACGGGCGGATTACCGGGAGTTGGTAGAGTGGGTGGTACCGGAGAAGGCGGTAATACGTTTACCGTCACCGATTTCTGAGTCGCCAACCCTTTGTTGTCGGTTGCGATCAGGGTGTAAGTTGTCGTCTGCGTGGGCGTGACCACCTCTTTTCCGGTGAAGGGCAGACTTTCACCGATGTTGTTGTCAATACTCACCAAGGAGGCGTTTTGAGTAACCCAGGATAAGGTCACATTTTGGCCGGGCGCGACTTGGGCGGGGCTCGCTTTAAAGCTGGTAATGGATGCGACGCTTTGACCCAATCCCACCACCGTCACCGTAATTTCACGGCTGACGATGCCGCCCGGACCCTGCACCGTCAGCTTATACACCGTGGTTTGTGACGGTGTTTCGATCTGGCTGGTAATCAATGGGTTAATCATCAAGCCGGGCGGGTTGAGCGAAACCTGCAAGTTTCCTTGCCCTGCAATGTTCCAGGATAAAGTGGTGCTATCACCGGGATGCAGCACGCTTGGGCTGGCGCTGAATGACTGGATGACCGGTTTAGCGGGCGGCGGTAGGGGTATGACCGTCACCGTTTGGCTGGCTGATTTATCACCGGTTGCACCGCGCACATAAAGGGTGTAGGTGGTGGTCTGCTGAGGTTGAACTGTCACCACCCCGTTGCTCGATCTGATTGATCCGGGCGTCGGCTGGATGATGCCTGCTTTCATATTACTGACATCCCATGAAAGTACCACCGGCTGTCCGGCCTGAATCTGTGTCGGGGTAGCGATGAAATGATTGATAACCACCGGCCTCGGGTGAAATAACGTCCAGCCGATTACCCCTAAAAACAGTAACGCCAGGAATATGCCCAGCGTCGGAGAGATGAGGGCGCGCTTTTCAAGCTGCCCGTGAGTGGTAGCCGAAACGAATGAGTCGTGGATGCTGCGGACGGTAACCGTAAAGCCGTAGAGCCGGGTTGCCCCCAGCATCGCGGTGGAGACCGGCTCTACCACCAGCGGTATCTCCACTTCATCGCCTGGCTGAATGAGCACCCGCGACTCTTGAAACTCGAAGGCGCAGGCCTCGTCCGGATCATCGGCCGAGATCTCCAGCGTCTCCTCCCGGTTGCCCAGGTTGGTTAAATGAATGACCAGCTCGTTGCTGCGGTTGAAGAAAGTGGAGGTGGCACGGTGAGGTTCTATCTCTAACTGTAGCATGCTGAATGAAGAGACACTGAGGGTGCCCTGGGTCACCACTGTTTCAGCGCTCTCCATCGCCTTGGCCCGAACCACAAAGGGATGGTCACCACTCCGGCATTCGTAGCTGCGCGGCATCCGAAAGATGATTCGCTCTTCCGCACACTCTCCCGATTTGATATTGACGGCGGGCACCGGTATGGCGTACCATTCCACATCGAGACCTTCTACTTCTAAGTAGAGGCGATCATCGGTGGGCAGATTATTCTTAATTGTAACCGATACTTGTGCCGTGCCACCGGGCTCAATGTTAATATCCCTGGACGAAAGCTCTATCTCCAGCATCTTTTCTCCTGGGCGCTAGCCCACAAATTCACCTTTATTGGGCTCCGGTTATGCAAATTCGGTTAAAATTAATCGGGTTCACGGTTGAAGGACCCAAACATACCTTGAAGAAGCGGCTTTCTCGGTCACATTCGGGATGAGGTAATCGCTTCATCTGCCTTGATTTAGTATAGTGCGCAAGCCTGCCCTTTGTCAACGACGAAAGGGTTCAGTTCTGCGGGAGTGATTTTCGTTGCTTTAAAGGGATCTCTTCTTGACGGTGGTGCCGGCAGGACTGTCTCCCACCTCATAGCCCAGTTCAATTAACTGCTGCCTTATCGAATCGGAAAGCAGCCAGTTCTTTTCCTTGCGAGCCGCATCGCGCTGTCGCGCCAGCTCAGCAACATCCTCCGGCAGCGTCTCCGGCGCCTTTTGCGTTCGCTCCTCAAATCGTAATCCCATCACCGCATCGAAATAGGTCCAGAGCCGGTAGCTCGAGTAACGATTGAGCAGCCCCACTGCCTGCGGAATGCCCAGATCCTCATTGATGGCGGCGAGAACTTCCTCACTTGCATCATGAAATGCCTGTTCGCTGCTCAGTGGGTCGTTTTCCGCTTTGGTGGCGTAGACCTTCCGCAGTCCGACGGTGGCCGCATCCAGCGATTCAAAGGAGAACTTCAGCTCCGAGCGGTAGTGAGCTTGCAGGCATAGATAGCGATAAGCCAGCGGATCGTAGCCCTCATCAACCAGCGTTTGAAGGGTGATGAAATTATCGGCCGATTTCGCCATCTTCGACTCGCCCATTTGCAAAAACTCTCCGTGAAGCCAGTAACGCACGAATTGGCAGCCGGTTGCGGCCTCACTTTGCGCGATCTCATTGGTATTGTGCACCGGAATGTGATCTACGCCGCCGCAGTGGATGTCGAAGGTCGCTCCCAAATACTGCATAGACATGGCCGAGCACTCGATGTGCCAACCGGGGTAACCACGTCCCCATGGGCTTTCCCACTGCATCGCATGTCGTGGCTTATTGAGAACCCAGAGCGCAAAATCGTTGGGGTGGCGCTTGTCGGGATTGTGGTCCACCCGTCCACCGCCGCCGGCCTGCAAACCGGCCAGATCCAGCCGGGCCAGCTCGGTGTAGGTGGCGAACTTCGAGGTGTCAAAATAGACGCCGCTTGGGCGCGTGTAGGTGTATCCCCGCTCCTCCAGCTTCTTGATAAGCTCGATCATCTGGACTACATGTTCGGTGGCGCGTGGGGTGCGAGTCGGACGCTTGATGTTCAGGCGCTCCAGGTCGTTGAAGAAAGTCTCTTCATACTTGCGAGCGATTTCCCAAGGTGAAATCCCCTCCCGCTGAGCGCCTTTTTCCATCTTATCCTCGCCCTCATCGGCGTCCGATTCAAGGTGGCCCACATCGGTGATATTCATCACATGGGTCACCTCGAAGCCGTTCATTTCCAACATCCGCCGAACCGTATCCTCAAATATATAGGTTCGCAGGTTGCCGATGTGGGCGAAATTATAGACAGTGGGGCCGCAGCAGTACATTTTTACTTTGCCGGGCTCCATCGGGATGAACTCCTGTTTGGCGCGGGTCAACGTATTGGTAAATTGAATCATCCAGCCAGTCTCCTCGCTTCGGGTAAAATCATTTGTTCGGACACTGCGGAATTGGGGTTAATTAACGCCGCAGGACTGAGCACCGCTTCCGCAAAAAAATACTGCTGTGCCCAACCGGGGCGGCAAAACAGCCGGCGCATCGTTTCAGCTAGCCGTTCATAGTGGTTGATGGTTAAGGTGCGCGGCATCGAGCCGGAAATCAGCCGCTCCGCCGCACGCCGGGTATGCGTATCAATTGGAGCCGCCTCATCGTGTCCCAACCCGAAGAGGCAGATACAGTCGGCAATCTTCAGTCCGATGCCGAAGAGGGCGACTAACTGCTGGCGAGCTTCTTGATACTCAATTTGCGACAGTTGATGAAACCAGTCGTCGGGGAAGTCGGCGATCATCTGCGCCAGCTCAATGACACGGGGCGCCCGGAACCCCCACCGCGCCGCGCGAAGCTCCTCCTCCGAGGCTTCAGCGAGCGCTCGGGCATCGGGGAACCGGTGGAAGGTCAACCCGTTGATCGTGCAAATCGGATAACCATATCGAGTAGCCAGCCATCTTACCGAGCGCTGGATTTTCACGATGGTATTGCAGGAGGCGCATAAAAACGCAAAAAACACCTCTATCGTCTCCTGTCGCATCACCCGCATGCCCCGGTAGGCCGCGACTGCAGCAGCGATTTCGGTGGAAGAGGTTGCCCATTGGTGGTACAAATCATCGAGATTCACTTCAAGTCGGAAAGCCCGCGTCACCTTTTCCCACTGATCGGCCAATGGAAAGGTTTGCCAGCGCACCCCACCTGCCACCGGTACTAACCCGATGACAGTATCACCGGCAACATGGTACCACTCCCCATCCGGTGACCTGCACCAGCGAAAGCACTGCCCGCTCAATAGCGTCGCCGGCACGTTCCAAAGGTGATTGGGGTCCGGCATGAAATTCCACCTGGCGCTATCAGTCTCCACAATTTTTGAAGTATACCTACCCGCGTTTACCGAGTCAAGAAATCGGAATTTCAGTAAGAGTTCAGTTCTGTGGGAATCATTTACGACCATATTGGATGCCCCCCCACCCTAACCCTCCCCCGTAAACGGGGGAGGGGATTAAGAGGGACTGGGGGGCGAGATAAAAGCACCGCCGCTAAACTCCCACTCCCTCTCCGCTTGCGGGGATGGCTGGGGTGGGGGCGAACGAAAATCACTCCCTGAGAACTGAACTCTTACCAACTTCTTACTAGGGGAAGGGGGCTTGGGTTACACCCCATTTGTCGGAGAAAAGCCTTGGGGCACGGCATGCCGTGCCCCTACCACCGGAATTCCGTGCCTGTACGGCGCCGGTGCGTTGAGATAATAAAGACGCAGTCAATGGTTCGTCGTGGACGAAGATGGCAGGCAGGTACTTGCAGGTTGGCCTGACTATTACCTATTTACCTGGCCTTCTTCGCCGAAATAACCGGTCACGTCTATCATCCCGCTTGGTTTATGCCGCTCACCGCCGGCCGAGTGAACGCCACAAGGTACGCCATCAATCAGCCGATCTACCGACTGGCTTCCGTAAACAGGTCGGCGTAGCGGCCTAACCAGTAAGGCAATAGGTAAAAGGCGCCATCCTCTTCTCCCCGACCATCGTTCCCGCCGTCCAGCTCATAGGGATTGCTGTTCCACTTCTGGATGACGCGCTCGCTGGGCCACAGGGCTTCCGTTGATTGAATAGCGCCGGACCGGCTCGCCATTTTATTGATCGTGATGTCGGCGCGATGGCTGTTGGTCATTGTCCATGTCCGTAAATCCCAAGGCGCTCGCTGTAACCAGCGCAATCCGCTCTCAATATCGCATGAGTTGCCGGTGATTGCGCCGTAAATGAAATCATGAAATGGTGAATGCTCCGGTTTGACGATGCGGAACGTTCGGCGGGCGCTGGCCAAGTAGATCGCTCGCAACTGGGGGTCATGCTCCAGCATAAGCAGGGGATAATAGGCAACGGCCGCCAGCTCGTCGTCGGAGTGGTTGTCGTCGCCGATGGGCGGCAGTATTTTCTGATCAATCGTGTTCAATGCGTAGTGATACCGTTCGATCAGCTCGCGATAGGCCTGCTTGAACTTTTGATCGCCGCAGATATGGATGGCCACCTTCAGGTGCGAGAGGATCTCCAGCGCGTTCAACCCGCGCTCCGAACGATGGTTGGGGTCATGGTTCAAGGTGGCCGGATCCCAAAATCCCCAGGTCGTGCGCTTGCCGCTGGGACCGATAAGCTGGTAGTCATGATCCAAAATATTATTGGTGACCGCCCGGCAAGCGTCCTGAATCTCCTTTTTCTCTTTTGCATCGGCGACCAGGTCGTAGTAGACGTACCAGGCAAAGTAGTGGCCGTCCACCTCGTCGGATGAGGTGTCATCTTTCCAGTAGACGTTCGGGTTCAGCGGGCTGGGGTGATTCCAGTTCGGATCGGTCAGGTCGTAACCCACGCAGTGCTCATTCTTGGTAACCTCCGCCCTCGCCATGAAGCCGGGCATTCCGGTCACCTTCAGCAGGTAGAGCATCGCGTTCATTGATTTGGTCGCCAGCTCCTTCGCCTGCGGGTCTTTGGTGGCCGCATAACGGAACGATTCGGCCGCCACATAGAGCGAAGTCCATAAGCCGTCGTTATCGGTGGCCTCATACTCGAAGCTGGAAAGGTCGCCCGGCTTATTGAGCACGCAAGACGCCACGTATCCGCGCCGATTGTGGCGCTCGGCGGTGATCTTTTCATAGTGGGCGGCCTTCTGCTCCAGCGTCATCGTCCGATACTGGATGTTGGAAACGCCGGTATCGGTGCCGATCCAGGCGTCTCCATTCGGATCCACCCCGATGGCATGAACGTCGTTATCCCCCAGCCAGCGGCGGCCGGCGTAGTAGCGCCAGCTTCCCCGCTTCAGCCGGGCGGCTCCCTCCGGTCCGCCGATCCACACCGACCCATCCGCGCCCTGAGCGATACACCGCACATCGCGGATCGGGGCCGCCGTCCGCCCCTCAAAAAGCTGCCAGCCCTTACCCGCATTTAAATAGAGCCCCTTCGATGTGCCGACCCAGGTCTGGCCCCAGCGATCTTCCGCCAGCGCATGCACCGGCAAGCCGGGCGAGTTGTCCACCTTGGTCGCCTTGCCTTCCCGGTAACGGTAGAGCCCATCGCTGGCGCCAACCAATACGCTCCCGTCTCCGCTTTTTATCGCGCAAAGCAGCCGGACTCCATGCGGCGCCGGCCAGGTTTGAATTTGACTGCCGACCTCCGTCACCGTCAGGGAGCGCCCGTCGGCGCCGATTTGATAGCTGCCTTCGCTGGTTTGGGGAAGCGAGCCGACCTTTTCCCAGTGGCTGCCGTTCCAGGTGGCGATCCCGCTGCTGGAGACCGCGTACACCACGCTGCCGATGACCAGTATTCGGTCAATCGCGCCGGACGGCACTCCGTCCGCCGTCCCATACTGATTCGAGATATCCTGACGAAAGGGGTAACAGGTTACGGTAAAGGGTTGCTCGGGCATGTTGGTTTCCGCCTTGATGGTTTGTGGATTGAGCTGAGCGAGAAATGATGCGATCACGATCTGAACGATCAAATATTTTCGGCGCATAGTCGGGTGGTTCCTCCGGAACGGTTTTATTGGCATCGAGGCCGCGTTTCCATTTAAAAAATTCCACGAGATGAAGCGCATAATCATCACGTGAACCGGCATAATTACCGGCGTCATTATAACAGAATGGCACGGTTCGTGCAAGCAGAAGATTTAGGAAGAAAGAGTTCAGTTCTGTGGGAGTGATTTTCGTTCGACCCCCACCCTAACCCTCCCCCGTAAACGGGGGAGGGCCAGGGTGGGGGGGATTACTGGTAAATTGAAAAGAAGTGCTTTTGAGGTGGCTAAACGATGAAGGTCTCTAATGTCGGCCGCTTAAACTATAAACCGGCCAATCTGTCTATGACCGAGAGCGGCGCCTTGCCTCACTCCTGGCGCTACCGGCTGCTCACCGCCGAAGAGGAGATCCGGCTGGCCGAGCGCATCCAACGGGGCGACACGGAGGCCGTCAACCGACTGGTGGAGTGCAACATGAGGCTGGTGCTCAGCGTGGCGCGACGATATCACAGCGCGCAGCTTTCGTATGATGACCTGGTGCAGGAGGGCGCCATCGGCCTGATGACCGCCGCCGAGCGCTTCAACCCCCAGATCGGCTGCCGCTTCAGCACCTACGCCATCCACTGGATCCGGCAGGCGATCGGCCGCGCCATTGACAATAACGCCCACACCATCCGGGTGCCCTCCTACATCTCGGAGACGCTGCGCAAGGCGGAGCGAATTCGAGCGGAGATGGCCCGGCAGAGCGGCGACGAGGTATCGCTGGAAAGGCTGGCCGCGGTGATGGGACTGAAGCCGGCCCGACTGATCGCCCTCATGCAGGCCGGTCAGGATATGGTCTCGCTGGATAAGCTGGTCGGCTGCGAGCGGAGCGCCAACCTCGGCTCATTGCTGTGCGACGAATCGGTCTCCGACCCGGAGCAGGAGCTGTTCCGGCATGAGCTGGGCGCCACGCTGGACAATCTGCTGGCCCATCTCTCCCCCCGCGAGCGCGAGGTGCTCACGAAGCGGCTCGGCATCGGCGGCGCCGATTTGAAGCCGCTACAGGAGATCGGGGCCGATTTGAATCTCTCCCGCGAGCGAGTCCGCCAGATTGAGGCGCAGGCGATCCGCAAGCTGCGGAACCTGGCCCTCCGCGGCAACCTCCGCGAAATCCTGCTGCACTGAGCCGTCTTTATCCGGCCTCATAGATCACTTTCCCGTATTTGTCCGCTGGATAGGCGATACCCCCGACCACGTTTTTACTCTCCTCGAACCATTGGGTGGAGATCAAGATTATGTCGAAGGGATAGCCCATACCCCGTAATGCTTGGCGAATGCGGACGTACTCTTTGCGGCGGTCGCCGGGGTCCGGCTCGATAATGAGGAGGTCAATGTCGCTGTCGGGGGTCATCTCACCGTTTGCGGCCGATCCAAAGAGGATAATTTGATCGGGGCGCGCTGCGCTTAAGACGCGCCGAACGATCTCTTGCACCAACGTTTCATTCATTTCCATTGATCGCCTTCCTGAGAAGCCATACGGTTTCCGCTCTAAGAAGTGGTTGAAAAAGTCGCTGAAGCCCGCCGCTTCGTCATTCCCGCATGGCTCCACTCCAGTGGAGTGGATGGCGGGAATCCATCTCCTTGCCTGTCGGAAGGTAGGTACCCTGATGTTCTGGATTCCGGGTTCCGCTTCGCGGCCCCGGAATGACGAATCGGTAGATGCTTTAGTATTATTCAACATCCTGCTAAGCGTCGGATTCTACCCAATGACGTGTCGGCCCCCGGCGGTGGATTCCCGTCGCCAACCCATCACTTTAATATGGCAGAAGATGGTCGCTGGTGTCAAAGGCGGGGGGGGTCGAGCGGGAGGCATTCATCGCAGCAAGCCGGTGTAAATATCATGCGTCTGCTCGGCAATCTTCCGCCAGGAAAGCTCGGTCTCGGCGTAGCGGCGACCGGCCTTCCCGATTTCTTCCGCCCGCGCCGGATCGCTCAGAAGCTGAATTAAGGCATCGGCCAGCGATTGGGGATCGCTCGGCGGCACGACGAGTCCGGTAACCCCATTTTGAACCGCTTCCGATATGCTGCCCACATCGGTCACCACCGCCGGCTTGGAAAAAGCGTAGGCAAGCTGCAACACCGCGCTTTGAGATCCCCACTTGTAAGGCAGCGCCACCACGTCGGCGGCGTGGAAATAACGCCCGATGTCATCCAGCGGTATGTATTCGATCAGCCGCTTGGTTTGGTTCGTTAATCCCGATTCTTCGATCTGTTTCTCGTAATTGCCGCTTTCCCAATAATTCCAGGGATCGGTGCCGCCAATGAGCAGCCTCATCCTCGGCCCGATATCCGGGCGCCTCTCTTTAATTATGCGGCAGGCCTCAATCAGCGTATCCAATCCCTTATATGGCCGCACATAGCCGAAGAAAAGCAGACATTGTTCTTGATCGGACAGGTCGAAGGACTCCCGCGCATTTTGACGATTCCACTGATGAAATAAGTTTTCAATAAAAATGTAATTGCCAAGTGGAACGATCCGTATCTTGCCGGAGGGAACCTTATGAACTTGAATGAGGGTCTCTTTAAGCCTCTCGCCATGGGTGATTACAATATCCGCCTGGCGGGCTAGCTCGCCGGTATGCTGCTCCATCGGATTATAGCTTTCATGGGGCACGGCATCATGTACCGTATAAATCACCGGTCGCTTGAGCAGTCGGATTGATTTCCATATCCAATGATCGGTCCGGGGGCCGATCGGGCATTGAAAATGCACGATGTCATAATGCGTAGTCTCTTTCAATATACTTTGGATATTATTGAAAAACGAGCTTATTCGTTCCGATTTCTTCACCATTATGGCAACATGGAGTTTTTTAATGACCATGTGGTGATGGGGCATAAATTCCAGTTCATAGGGAGTGTTGCTGCGGGTTAAAACAGTCGGCCGATCCCCAAATTCACTCAATGCATCGGCAAGGCAATAAGTATAATGACATATACCGCCTTCAGTTTGCCAATTCACCAGAAGTACTCTCATCTCATCAACCTATATAACCAAACAACAATGTTCATTGTAGATTAAAGGGGGGGAAGCCCTAGCAGCTTCCTTGCCCGGGAGGATGTGACAAATTTAATAAAAGTTTTCAATTGTCTTCTTGGAACCGGGTAACCCAACTCCATCAATAAATTGCCGGCGTATGCCTCCACCTTCAATCTTTGCATCCTGGTCAAATGGAAATCACCCGGCTTATAAGAGGCAGAACCGATGAAACCTTTCGGTGATTTTAAGCTATCATTCGGCTTGGCAATCGAAGGAAATAATTGTGCCGATTTTTTCATATTTTCGATTGAATTATGGCTGATAATTTCTGAAACCATTGCCTCATCATAAGATAGGTTCAGCCATCGAAAAAGCTCGCTTAAGTGCTTATACGGATTTTCGCGAAGCTCCTCGTACTTCAATTCAATGTATTGGGCTGGATCACTTACCTGTGTACGAATCAATCGGCCGGCGTAAACACATTCGATCCAATGTTCGAGTGCTTGGTCTGTGTTTCCTGAAAACCATTTTTCTCCCCATCCTCTCGCACTTCTTAAATGCGATGCCACAACCGCTCGACCGTCACGAATCAAATTAATGAACCTGGCCTCTGGAAATGTTTTTAAAATTAGTTTGCCGTATAGGCAGTGGTCAGGGGTCTTTTCCAGGAATAATTTTGGACCGCCGGGAGGAGCCGGCAAAGCAGAAACGGTGGTCCAGAATAGGTCTCTCAAAACATAATAAAAATATGAATCATTCCAATATGTAGACCAAGAAGAAATATCATCTTTATCTTGATTATTTAAATATAGCCTTTTATCGACCTCCGAAAAAGCAACAAAAAAACCGGTTTCTACTCCAGTATAAATATCAGGATGTGAAGCGAACATTGCCTGTAACCAGGTGGTGCCGCTACGTGGGCAACCAACCAGAAACACCAGACCTACATTGTAGGTCCATGGCGCCCTTGGTCGTATCTGATAGTTGGGTTCACTGGCATTAGTCGAGACGAATTTATCTGGCATTGTTATCTCCTTCTGACATTACCTTTTTATCATGTCGTCGTATATTATTTGTGTTTTTTTCGCAATCTTCTCCCATGAAAGTTCGTTTTCGCTGTACGCGCGTCCGCCGGCGCCCATCCGACAAGCTACTTCTTGATTTATCAAGAGCCTTGTCAGGGCATCAGCCAGCGCAGCGGGATCATTGGGTGACACGATGATCCCAGTGGTTCCGTTCTGCACTACTTCCGAGATACTACCCACATCGGTTACCAGCACTGGTTTTGAAAAGGCATAAGCTAACTGCAGGATACCACTTTGGGAACCAGATTTATAAGGTAGCGCGACTACGTCGGCGGCCAGGAAATAACGAGCGAGTTCCTCGATCGGGATATATTCCGTTATGCAGATTGTTTGATTCCTTAGTCCGGCCTCCTCAATTTGACGAGTAAAGCCAGCTTCATCCCAATATTTCGGAGTCGAGGGGCGCCCAGCGATGAGCAGGCGAAGCCGTTCTCCGATCATCCCTTCTTTTGATTTTATCAGTCCGCATGCGGCGATCAGGGTGTCTAATCCTTTGTAAGGAAAAATCTGGCCAAAAAACAGTATCGCTCGTTCTCTTTCGGACCAACCAAACGAGGTGCGTGCTCCTTGGCGGTTCCATTTAGAATAGCGGTCAGCTACAAAATTATAATTGCCGTGTGGTATCGCATTAACCCGCTCAGATGCGATCCCCGCTGTTTCGATCAGCAGTTTTTTTAGTGCGGTACCATGCACAATGACCGTATCCGCCTGCTGGTGTAGCCACCTGGTATGCTTCTCTAATGGGGTTCCAGGCTCATGCGGAATCACGTCATGTGCAGTATAGACGATGCGCTTATTGACGAAGTGAAGAAGGCGCCAATGAATTCTGTCATTGCGCGGTCCAATGGGCCATTGATAATGAATGACCTTAGTGCCGTTTGCTTCTTTCAGCAGAACGGCTGCATTGCGTAGTGGGATAAGCAAACGTCCTATTGGTGACAAGCCGACGCTGAGCACTCTTTTCACTTTGTGTTTGTGGGGCAGGTTCGCCAGCTCGTAGGGTAGAAGATTATTGATAAGCACCGTTACATCTTCTCCTTGTGCCTGTAGCGCTTCCGCCAAACAATAGGTGTAGTGACAGATACCTCCGTCGCTTGCGCCAGACAATATGATAAGTTTCATTGGTTACTTTACTACCTCAAAAGCTGCTTTATATTATGACCTCTTCGAATTCATCGTTTAGCTTTATGCGAAGCTTTGCCCCACTCGAATATTTTATGCTAACCTCTTTCCGGATTTCCAGCGCGGCAATCCCCGCAGTGAGCGGCAGTAATCACGCAGTGACCGCCGAAGCTCGTGCGCCGCAGCTAACAATCGCCCTTGTGCGATTAATTCGCCTGCGGCACGAAGGCGAGAATATGAAATCGCACGCTCCCATAGACGATAGCCCAGTTGAAGGAATCGCCGCTCCTCCTCGGTCGTATTGGGCATATTCAAAGCACGGCTGCGGGCCAGTATTTCATTGCGATCCATTAACCTTAGATCGCCAGACACATTATTACTATGCCAGCGATAACCGCCTACCATACGATCAACGAAAATGAAGGGGCCGTAATGGCTCATCCTCAACCACATATTATAATCGTCACAGCCCCGTATATCTCGGTCAAACAAGCCGGTCTTTAATAAAATCGAGCGACGAACCATTACGGTACAGCAGACTATACAGTTGTGGACTGCTAGTGTTGCCAAATCGGTCGGTTCATTCGGTGAAATCAACACCGCGCGGTTATCCTGAAAGCGATGCCGCCGGTGGCATAGTGCCTCCTGCTCGCCGATGCGAAACGGCTCGCCTTCTGAGTTGATGTATCGCGCCACGCCATGTACCCCCACCGCTTCCGGGTGCTGGTCCAAAGTGTCCGAAAACACGGCGAGCGCGTCCGGCTCCCAGATATCATCGTTATCTAGAAATGCTACATATGGATATTCAGGATTTGAAGCGGTAATGCCGGTGTTCCGTGCTGAGGCCGTATGCATGTTTGCTTGATGAACGGCTCGGATACGCGGATCCTGCTCGGTATATGCATCAGCGATGGCACCCGTGCGGTCGGTGGAGCCGTCATCCACGATGACGCACTCCCAATCGGCGAAGGTCTGGGCCAGCACGCTGTCCAGCGTGGCAGCCAGATACTTTTCCGCGTTATAGGCCGGTATGATAATGGATACTGCGCTCATCGATTCTGATCCATCTCCTATGGCCTTCCTTGTATCATCCGCGCAAAGTGGCGGGCGGCATAGGCGGCCTGTTTTGTCGCTCCGACAAAATCACCCCGGCTCAAGCTTTCCCGGCAAAATTTCAATTTCCATCCGACATGATACCGTTGAGCGGCGCGGAAGGCTTGCGCAACCTGTTCCCGCTGTTCCGGCGTGTTATCCGGACAATTGTAGGCTTTGCGGCGAACATATAGCTCGCCCTGGACCATGCGGGATGAATCCTGAGACACATGGCACATATTAGCTCCGTATTGACGATAATTTAAAACCACCTTATCTATGAAGGCAAAATCACCGTATCGCGATATCCGAAGCCACATATCCCAATCCTCGCAGGTCTTGCCGTCAGTTTTGGTATCGAATAGTCCAACCTTGGATAAAATGGGGTGCCTCACCATAATAGCGCCTGTAACAATGCAATCCCAACCAAAAGTTGCTAGCATTTCAAAGGTGGTGCAGGGTTTCGCCGGAATGGAAACGAGATGGCTCCCCTTTACGATATGGCGCGTCCTCAATTTTTCTTCCAGCTCCCCAATTCGGATCGGGTTGTCGTTCTCATCAATATATCGCGCCATGCCATGCGCTCCGACCGCTTCCGGGTGTCGGCTCAGCGTACCGGTAAGAACCTCCAGCGCATCCGGTTCCCAGAGATCGTCGCTGTCTAAAAAGATGATATATGGGCATTCCGGATTGCCGGCCTCGATTCCGGAGTTTCGGGCTGCCGCTTGCCCGCCGTTCGCCTGATGAACCGCCCGAAAACGGCCGTCACGCTGGGCGTACTCCTCCGCGATGGCGCCGGTGCGGTCGCTGGAGCCGTCATCCACGATGACGCACTCCCAGTCGGCGAAGGTCTGGGCCAGCACGCTGTCCAGGGTGGCGGCCAGGAATCGCTCCGCGTTATAGGCCGGTATGATAATGGATACTTGGTTCATCGTATTTTTGCTCGCTTGTACCCCCCCCACCCTAGCCCTCCCCCACGGAGGGGGGAGGGTGACTATTTTCTCCCCTACAAGGGGGAGGGTGATACGCTCGTTCCTCCACGACGGGGAGAAAATATATTTCCCGTACGAGTGTGAAAATAATCTCCCCATCTGCTCTGGCCTTTATCTGAAGCTGTGAATTCTTCCTCTCACCCTCCGCAGAAGCAATCCCCTCCCCCCTCCGTGGGGGAGGGGCAGGGTGGGGGGGATGATAACTCTTATTCCATTAAAGCTCGGTAAATCACACTTTTCACCGCCTCGATCTGCCCAAGTACCTCATGATTCCAAAATCGTAAAACGTTGAACCCCTGTGATTCTAACCACGCAGTCCGCTCTCCATCGTATGATACTCGCTCCGCGTGCTGACCGCCATCCAGCTCCACAATTAGCTTTTTCTCAAAGCAGACAAAATCAACGATGTAGGCGCCCACCGGCTGCTGGCGCCGGAATTTGTATCCTCCTATTTGGCGTAAGCGAAGGCGCCTCCATAACATTTTCTCCGCTTCGGTAGAGCTTTTTCGTAGCTCTCGAGCAAATGAGGTGTGCATACGCCCCCCCACCCTAGCCCTCCCCCACGGAGGGGGGAGGGTGACTATGACTTGGCTCCCCTCCACGAGGCGGTCGGCGGCGATGACGGCTCAACTTTATGATCTGGGCGCACCACTCTCTCCTATCCCCGCTCCGGCACCCGGAAGGGAACGCCCCGCACGTACCGAACCAGATGGCGGATACCATAAACCAACTGCTTGGCGGCCGGGACCATCCTTCCCCGCTGCAGGTCGGATCGCACCATCTCGGCCTTGAAGCGCCACATCCCCAGTTGCAGCGCCTTCCAGGAGCTCCAGAGAATGCGGCGCTGCTCCTCCGTATTTTCCGGGGAGAGGTACGTTTTCTGAATGACATAGCGAACCGCTCCCGCCATGCGCCGGTCATCGTTGGAGGTGTTCCAATCATGTTTTCGCCAGCCGAGAACCACCTTCTCCACAAAAAC
Source organism: bacterium (assembly GCA_021842405.1). Classification (GTDB taxonomy): domain Bacteria; phylum Armatimonadota; class Chthonomonadetes; order Chthonomonadales; family JAMCWF01; genus JAMCWF01. The sequence goes on along the minus strand of JAKBZR010000017.1, from coordinate 22,022 downwards.
AAGTATCCCACGGCGGGCCAGCCGGATCCACATGTCCCAGTCGTCGGCCGGCACCGCCTTCGGATCGAAGCCGCCGACCGACTGCAATACGGAGCGGCGGATCAGCGCAAGCCCGGCGGTGCACATCGGGTTCCAAAGGATGATCGTCGGAAAGCCGGTCGGCTCCTTGGCTAAAAGTTGGATCAGCCGGTTTTTTCGTGCGATATAGCGAACGTGACCTTTCTTCTCCAATTCCCCCGGTGAAAAGAGCTTGCCGTCGGATCCAATATAACGCGCGATGCCGTGGGCGGCCGATGCAGCGGGATTGGCATCCAGCGCGGCCTTCAATGTCGCCAGCGCATCCGGCTCCCAAACATCGTCATGATCCAAGAATGATAGATATTTGGAGTCGGGATCGGCTTCGGCCAGGCCACGATTGCGGGCGCTCGCGATGCCGCCGTTGGCCTGGCGCACCAGCCGGATGCGGTCGTCTTGGGCGGCGTATCGCTCCACGATGGCGGCGGAGCCGTCTTTGGAGCCGTCATCCACCACGATGCACTCCCAGTCGGTGAAGGTCTGGGCCAGCACGCTGTCCAGAGTAGCGGCCAGGAAGCGCTCTCCGTTGTAGGTCGGAATGATAATGGATACTTGGTTCATCGTATTTTTGCTCGCTTGTACCCCCCCACGGGGGAGGGCGATTACTTTTTCCCCACAAGGGGGAGAGGGGGACTATGACTTGGCCTTCCCCCAATAAAAGAATAATCGTCATTCCCGCGAAAGCGGGAATCCATCCCTCCGGTCATTCCTCCACACTCGCCACTCCTGGATTCCCGCTTTCGCGGGAATGACGTGGAGGGGCGACCTTACTCTGGTCCTTCCTGGAGGACTCTCCCACGGGGGAGGGCGATTACTTTTTCCCCACAAGGGGGAGAGGGGGACTATGACTTGGCCCTCCCCCAATAAAAGAATAATCGTCATTCCCGCGAAAGCGGGAATCCATCCCTCCCGCAGGTTTTCAATATCCACCCACCTGCCGTCATTCCCGCGTACGCGGGAATCCATCCGTCCGGTCATTCTCCTACCCTCAGCGCTCCCACCGCGTAACAGCGGTCATTATCGCAGATTTCCAATATCCACCCACCTGCCGTCATTCCCGCTTTCGCGGGAATGACGTTAAGGGTACGGCCCACCCCGGCTTTCTGGATTCCCGCGTTCGCGGGAATGACGACTACTCCGTTGTTGGGGTGAACCGGGGCGGGGTGGCCCCTCTGCGTCATTCCCGCGAACGCGGGAATCCATCCCTAAACCAATCCATCCCTAAACCAATCCATCCCTAAACCAATCCATCCCTAAACCAATTCATCCCACCGATCACGCCAATCCGGGTTGTCATGTTCGATCAATTCCACCTTCCAGGCGCGTCTCCACTTCTTGATCTGCTTTTCTCTCGTGATGGCAGTTGCCATGTCATTGTGAAATTCATAATACACTAGTCGGTGGACGCCATATTTCTTAGTGAAACCTTCAATCAGATCGTTCTTGTGCTCCCAAATTCTTTTGCTTAGGTCGCTGGTAACGCCCGTATAGAGTGTGCCATTACGCTGACTGGCCAAGATATAAACGAATGGTTGTTTCAATTCCATCCAGGTTTTCTGGATTCCCGCGTTCGCGGGAATGACGTTAAGGGTACGGCTCACCCCGGTTTGTTGGATTCCCGCTTTCGCGGGAATGACGTTAAGGGTACGACCCACCCCGGCTTTCTGGATTCCCGCTTTCGCGGGAATGACGTTAAGGGGCGACCTTACTCTGGTCCTTCCTGCAGGACTCTCCCCCATAAGGGCGATGATTATTTCATTATTATTTTGGACGCTTAGCCCGAATTCCTCACCACAGCATGACTGGCATCAAATTGGGAATCCCCAATCGCTGCCCTCAATATCGAGATTACCATTTTAATGTTACGGGCGGCATCGTAACGGTTTTCGGCGTCGGCGCGGGCGGCCTGGCCCATTTCAAAACGCAATTCCGGATTGGCGATCAACTTCTCCAGTCGGTCGGCCAGCGCCTGCTCATCGCCAATCGGTATGAGGAAGCCGGTATCGCCATCGCGCACCACTTCCGCGGTGGCGCCGGTTTGCGTGAGGATGACCGGCAGGCCGGCCGCCAGCGCCTCCATCGCGCTGACCGGCGAGCAATCTCCCCGCGAGGGCAGCACGAAGAGATGGGCTTGCCGATAAAGCTCGATGAGCTTCGGATCGCCCGGCGTCATATCATTGTATACCCGCACGCAATCGTTCGATGCCGCAACCGGATCGTGCGTTACCAGGTGGAGGGTCCAATTGCGGGCCGGGGTGTTCGCCGCCCAATTCAGAAGCTGGTCGCCCCCCTTACGGTAAAAATCACCGCCGACGAACAAAATGTTGACTTTGCCGTCATCCGGGGATCGCGTCTCAAACTGCCATCGCTCGAGATCCACTCCCGGCGGGATCACGTGCACGCGGCTCGGATCGGCGCCGTAATCCTCGATCATGCTGTTTGCGGTCCACTGGGTCCAGGGGAAGAGGGCGGCCGCATTGCGGTATCGCTCGCTCCAGAGCGCGTGCTTTTTACGATCAATCGCTTTCAAGCCGGTGCGATGCTTGCCGTAGAGGTCGCCGAAGGAGAAGAGCTGAGTTGGCGTAACATCGGTCAGGATGGCGTAAGGTTGGCGATCGAGGAGCTGGTTGCCGCCCGGCAGGGCAACCGCGCTGGCCAGTATGAGCGCGTCGAACGGCCCCTTCTTCAGCCCTTCACGAAGCTCGAGTTGCGCCCGGATTCGCGCTTTGATGGAGGACGGCAACACCGGCAGTCTTTCCAGTCGGCCATCCGATTTCCACCAGTCAATCACGACCCATACCGGTTCGATGCCCAGTTCCGGTGTCAGATAGCGCCGCCAATTGAGGTACTGCGCCTTCAGTCCCACCTCGGTGGACATAATGACGCCGACGCGCGGGCCACCTTTTGAAGGCTGTTCGCGTTGAATTGCCGCCGCTGCGCCAGTTGTAGATTTAGTTGGTACTGCCATCGCCCGCAATTTCTACTCGTTAAATATCGCTTAAAATTCTAAAGTTTTAACTTCCAAACACACATTATAGGATTAGCATACAGGTATCATTAGCGTAATCGGCTGATTGCAAAAGTTCAATTTTATGGGAATGTTTTGTTGCAGCATTGGGCACCCCCCCACCCCAACCCTCCCCCACAAGGGGTGAGGGTGTTGATAATTACGATATGGGCATGACGCTGCTACCTAAATTACCCAGAGAATTGAACTCATTCTACCGATTAAAAGCCGGTTTCGTCGTCGTTGCAGATTTGGAATTCATATCAGATTGAAACGCTCTCATCTCGCCATACGCAGCATCGCCGCCATTTTCATCTCGCAGGCATGGCTTTGGATCCTCGGCCTGATCGAAGTGGCCATATTGCCTCGTTATTTGGGTTCCACCGGCATCGGGAAGCTTTCGTTCGCCGGTGCGGTGCTCAGCATCGCCGGCGTGCTGGTCTCCTTCGGCGGCGCCACCCAGATTATCCGCGAGGTCGCCTCCGGCCAGGAGGATTCCGATCGCCTTCTGACCACCGTGTTGATTTTCCGTACCCTGGTCGGCATACCCATCATCGCGGCCATCTGTTTGGTCACCCATTTCCTGGTTCACGACCGTCTCATCACCATTTTGCTCATCATTAATGCGATCGCCACCTATTTAACCTGGCTGCTGGATGCGGCGCTGGCATTCCGGCAGGCACACACCCATTTCGGCAATTTCGCCACCTCTCAGATGTTGGCCAAAACGGCCGGCACCGCCACCCGCATCGGGTCGGTTTTCACCATCGCTCCACTCAGCGGCAAAATGATCGGCGCTGCGATGGGCGGTGTCGTCCAGCGGCTGGTTGGGCTAACGGTCGCCTGGACAAAGCGGGGCAGCCGACTTCGCCTGGTTCGTGTCCACCGCGCCGATTTTCGGCGATTTCTGCGTGCCGGCTCGCCCTATTTCCTTTACAGCATTTCGGTCTGGATGTATGGCACGCCGACCACCACCTACATGCTCTGCGCCTTCGCCAGTTACGCCGCTAACGGCTGGTACGTCACTTCCGAGCGGCTGCTGAGCCTGGTTTTTGTAATTCCCTCCGCCATCGTCAGCGTTATGTTGCCGATCCTTACCCGCTCTTTTGAGAAGTCCCCTGATGACTACACCCGCCTTGCGTTCCGAGTGATCAGCCCCGGTCTGGTCATCGCGATTCCCTTCGCACTGCTGTTTATCCTGCGCCCTGAAGCGATCGTCTACGCGCTGGGCTATCCGCGCGATTTCGTTCAACATGTGCCCGCCATCCTTCGGATCTCGGGCTTCTTTTTACTGATCCGCTGGTCCAGCATGTACTATGGGATGCTGCTCATCGCCAGCAATCAGGTCAACAAACAAGCTCGAGTTGCGCTTTACGCCGCTCCTCTCAATTTAATATTGACCGCTATCTTGATTATTCTGTTTCAGCGCTGGATGGACAACGGTGCGGTTGGAGGCGTCATTGCGGCCGAACTCACCGAAGTCTTCATCGTCAACATTTATATCCGCTATATGAAGGTTCCCGGATTGGTTCGGGTAAACCTTAAAGCGATCGGTCGTGGACTGCTGGCCGCAGTCGTTCCAGCATTAATTCTGGAGCTTCCCATGCCGAACCGAATTTCGTTGATCGGTTGGGTGTTACTGGCCGTGCTGGCCTACATCCCAGCCGCCATCTGGGCTGGGGCGATACGCCGCGACCAGGTCGCTCCAATTTTCGACATTGTTCGCAACCGCTTTCGCAACACTTCAGCCGAAGATTTTACAACTATTTCGCAAGACTAAGCAATAATCGGCCGATATTCCCGCATTTCTACGGTGCAAATTTTATGCCAATTCAGTAATTTTTACAAGCGGCGGGTAAGAGTTCAGTTTTCGGGGAATGATTTACGACCATATTGGATGCCCGCCCCCACCCTAACCCTCCCCCGTAAACGGGGGAGGGGATTAAGAGGGACTGGGGGGGCAAGATAAAAGCACCGCCGCTAAACTCCCTCCCCGCAAGTGGAGAGGGGGCCACTCATTTCTTTCCGCTTCCGATTCCCCCTGACGCGGATGATGATGAACGGGAACTTCAGCGATCTTTCAACATCCTCAAAACTGCACCCATAAAGTCTATGATTGCGTTAAGCGGGTAAGCGAGGCGCTCGGGTCAAACTTAGAATTGCACCTGGTGCCGGGAGGGGGACTCGAACCCCCATGAGGTATCCCTCAACGGTTTTTGAGACCGCCGCGTCTACCATTCCGCCATCCCGGCTCATCCGTTATTATGGCCTAACCGCCCGCTCAAGTCAACCAGGCGAATTGCCTCACCCGCGGGTCTGAAAGTTCCGATTTTATGGCTAGAATTGCTAGATTGTGCCCATTGTGACCGAATTGGGGCGGCTGTGACCGATCCTACCGGTCACAAAAGATCGCGGCTCCATGATGGAGATATGATGGCCGAATTAAAGCCCGTGAAGCTGGGCTAGATTGGGGGGGTAGATATTGTGTCTGGCTACATGCTTCTTCCACCTTGGAAAGCTTTGCTCGGCTCATTCAACGACGGTCTTTTTCGTTAAGGTAGTTTTTGAATTACAGTTATTTCGTAGCCGCATAAACACGATTGTCAGGTGGCGCTGCCTAAATCCACCCTACCGTTAACTTCCCCCTAATTTGGTATAGGCTCAATTACCCTCTATTTGATAGCGTAAAGGTAATCGTCCAATGACCCAACGTAGACGGTGCCGCCCGAACCGATCGCCGGTGAGGAGAAGATATGATCCCCCGTTTTGAACTTCCACTTCAAGCTGCCGTCCGGGTTGAGGGCGTAAAGGTAATCGTCCCTTGACCCAACGTAGACAGTGCCGTCCGCACCGATCGCCGGTGAGGAGAAGATATGATCCCCCGTTTTGAACTTCCACTTCAAGCTGCCGTTCGGGTTGAGGGCGTAAAGGTAATGATTCCCTGACCCCACGTAGACGGCGCCGTCCGAACCAATCGCCGGTGAGGAGCCGATCAAATACCCCGTTTTGCACTTCCACTTCAGGCTGCCGTCCGGGTTGAGGGCGTAAAGGTAACCGTCATCTGACCCCACGTAGACGGTGCCGTCGGCGCCGATCGCCGGTGAGGATTCGATCACAGCCCCCGTTTTGAACTTCCACTTCAGGCTGCCGTTCGGGTTGAGGGCGTAAAGGTGATCTGACCCCACGTAGACGGTGCCGTCCGAACCAATCGCCGGGGAGGAGTCGATCAAATCCCCCGTTTTGAACTTCCACTTCAGGCTGCCGTCCGGGTTGAGGACGTAAAGGTCACCGTCCATTGACCCAACGTAGACGGTGCCGTCGGCGCCGATCGCCGGTGAGGAGTCGATCTGATCCCCCGTTTTGAACTTCCACTTCATGCCGCCGTTCGGGTTGAGGGCGTAAAGGTAATGGTCATACGACCCCACATAGACGGTGCCGTCCGAACCGATCGCCGGTGAGGATTGGATCTCATTCCCCGTTTTGAACTTCCACTTCAGACTGCCGGTCTGAGAGCCGACATAAGGACTCAACCCGGTGTGGCGCACATTGTCGTGGAACATCGGCCAGGGACTGCCCGGCTGTAGGCCGCCCCTGTTTTTCACTTCTGCCGAAGCATTCATGGTGCTCGCGCCTGCCGGTGCCTTTGCGTTGACGGCTGCCGGAGGTACGATCAGCAAGCCGAGCCACCCAATTACCAAATAGAAGAGTATGATGCTTTTCTTATGATTCAGCACAAATTACACCCTCCTTAAAGGTGGAATTATCTCGCAATGGTGAATCATACCACATCCGCCATCAGCTATTCCAATGACTACAATTCGCTTTATGCACCTTGGCTACATGACCGTGAGCTACCCAGTTCTCATAAACCCAATACATGATCGCCTCCCTCGCTTTATCGTCACTCCACGTTATGCCCCTTCAGCGCATACATCCTTCTCATACTGTCGCTGCGCTTGCGGTTTGCCTCCTCACCCTGCGCCGCCTTCACTTTACCCTCCGCCCATAACTTCCGCCACTGCTCACTGAACCGCTCGCGCCGGTGGGTATCGCAGTAGCGGCCACTACCGGTGAGCGGAATACCACAAATGCAGCATACCCCCTTCGGTGAAGCAGGGGATTGCTTCGCTTCGCTCGCAATGACACCCCCCCTCCGGGGGAGGGCAGGGTGGGGGGCGATCAATGCGGTCGAAAATCACTCCCACAAAACTGAACTCTTTCGTTGAAATTAATCCAAAACGCTCCGTGTCATTGAAATGGTATCCTAGCTGAAGCCTGGATCACAATCAAAGGAGCTTGGCATGACGGCGCATCGTTTATTTCGATCGGCAAACCAATTCCTTCGGAAAGCCCTCAAACGGCGGTCGGGCATCGCGCTTCCCAAAGCGCGTGCGTTGGCGCTGTTTTTGGCGGTCTTCATCCCACTCATCGGCTGGCCGCAAACAGCGCTCGGAGATACCACCGAAATTGCAGCCGTCGGCAATCCTAATAATCCGGCAGCTCTGGCCGGCCAGGTTGCCGACGCCTACCGGGCCGGAGCGCACCTGATCATCATCAACCCCGGCACCTACCGATTACCGGCCACCGGTCACACCACCTTCGAGCTCGACCGGTGGCAGAACGTCGTGATTCGGGCCTATCACGTTACACTGATCATGGCGGCGCCGAATGGCGGCGACTGCTTCGATCTGTCTCACTGCCGCAACGTGACGATCGAGGGGCCGACCATCTCGCAGGCCCAGGTGACCTTCTACCAGGGCCGCGTGGTGAAGATGGCCAAAACATCGAAGGGCTTTTACTGCGACTGGCGGCCGGATGCCGGTTATCCGGTGCCTACCGCCGCCAACACATCAAATCGTTCCCTCTACTTCAACCTATTCAATGTGGTGGACGGCCGCACCCGCCGACTCAAGGTCGGCGACGGCGATTTGTGGGTGACGTCCTGGACGCCGCTGGCCGACCATACCTTCCGCCTTCAATTCCATACGTCGCTTCCCAACCTCGCCGTCGGCGACTGGCTGGTGGCGCGCTATATGGATGCGCCTCAGAAAGTGCGCCTGTTTTTCAGTCGCGATTGCACCATCAAGGACGTTACCCTCATGCGCAACGGCTTTGCCCCCATCTTAGAGTGGCATGGGGGAGGAAATCACCTTCTCGGATGCCGTTGGGTTTTAGGTCCGAAGCCGGAGGGCGCAACCGCCGCGCCGGTCGTCACCAACGAGGCGGATGGGTTTCATTCTGTGAACGCCCACCCCGGTCCAGACATTGAACATGGTATTTTTCAAGGAGTATTCCTGGATGATTGCATCGCTATTCACGGCGAGTTGCAGCACGTGGTAGCTGCATCCGGCAGAACCATTACGGTGAAGGACAACCGTGATGCGGGACTTTTGGTTGCGGAGCCAATTCAAATATCCAGCGACAATGGCTTCTTTGCAAATGCCTGGGTCGTCGCTATCAATACCGGCACAAACGGCACCAGCATCGTTACGCTGGATCGCAAACTGGACGTCCCCGTCGGCGCATACGTAACCAACCCCAATCGCTGCGGCTCTAATTATAAGATAATAGACTGCCGCCTCGGCGACACGCGCTCGCGCGGAATTATCGTGAAGGGTTCAAATGGGGTGATCATCGGCAATATCATTCGCGGCTGTGGCATGGCCGGAATCTCCATTGGACCGGAAATATCGCCGGGTCAATGGTGGGAAGCCGGTTACTGCCGCAATGTGATCGTTGAGGACAATACCCTTATTGATAACGGTAAGGACGGCTACAACCGGGCCGTGCTCGTTCACGGAAGCTACTATTCACCACCGAATAAGGGGGCTATCGGCAACAGCGGGATCGTAATTAAACACAACACCTTTATCTCGAATTACGGCGGCGACATCTGGATCCAGTGGACCCGCAGCGGAGACATCAGCGACAATGTGATGACCGGCCCACCGCTGTTGCCGGCAACGGGTAACCGGCGTCCACCGTCCATTACAAGCGATCATTGCGATTCCATTCATGTTGGGCAAAACCATATCACCAATCCCTTCAATTATGCACCCAATCACGTTTGATGGTTGAAAAGAGCTGAAGGAGGAAGGCGCATGCAATTTGTGGAAAATTCCGAAATCCCGCCAATCTCGTTCCGCTACGGTGGAAAAGATTCCGGGGAGATGCTCACCGGGTGGCCGGCAGAGATTTTTACCGAAATCAACGCCCGCGGAGAGTTGACTCACCGAAGTGTAAAAGATCCCGCAACTGGTCTGAAGGTCACGGTACATACTCAGAAATTCAATGACTTTTCCGCCGTGGAGTGGTTGGCTGAAATCGAAAATACCGGTGTCACCGATACGCCCCTCATTGAGGATATCCTGGCTTTAGATGTTTCAGTTCCGATCCCGGATCAGGAGCGATTGAGGCTTCATTACGCCAATGGCAGCGCCTGCCGTCTGGATGATTTCCTGCCGCAAGCGGTGGATCTGTCGCCCCACGTCCGGCAATCGCTGTCACCGGTCGGAGGCCGATCATCCAACGGCGTATTTCCGTTCATGAATCTACAGCGAAAGGATTGCGGCCTGGTTCTGGCGATCGGGTGGTCCGGACAGTGGCAGGCGAGATTCGAGCGGGGGAGCGGCTCCTTGCGGGTTACGGCGGGTATGGAGCGCACGCGGCTGAGATTGCATCCGGGCGAGAAAATCCGCACGCCGCGGATCCTGTTAGTCTTATGGGAAGGAGACGATCCGGAGATTGGGAACAACCAAATACGCCGGATACTGTTGTCACACTATCTTCCGCGCATCAACGATCAACTCGTCACACCACCAACAGCGCAGTGCCTCCAGGCTTACTTTTACCTAACCGGAGAGGCGTCGGAGCGGTTTGAGATGAAGGCGCTGCCGAAGGTGGCGGCGGCGGGCGCTGACGCATACTGGATTGACGCCTGCTGGTATGGCGAACAGGGGCAGCAGTGGTGGGAAGCGGTCGGCTCCTGGGTTATCAACCGCGAAAGGTTCCCTCACGGTTTGAAGCCGATCAGCGACGCCGCTCACAAAGCCGGCATGAAGTTTGTGCTGTGGTTCGAGCCCGAGCGGGTTCGGCCCAATTCGCTGTTACACCGAGAGCATCCGGAGTTTCTGCTTGCCTGTGAACAGGATGCCACCAATCTGCTGTATAATCTCGGCATGCCCGATGCGCGACAGCACCTCACCGATCTTATCTCCCAACTAATTGATGAAAATGGAGTTGACATCTACCGTCAGGACTTCAATTTCGATCCGCTGCCCTACTGGTGGGCGGCCGATGAAGATGACCGAATCGGCATGACCGAGATTCGGTATGTGGATGGGCTTTACGTCTTCTGGGATGAAATTCGCCGTCGTCACCCAGCATTGTGGATTGACAACTGCGCGAGCGGAGGCCGGCGAATTGACCTCGAAACGCTTTCGCGCTCACTGCCGTTATGGCCGAGTGATTTCCACGATGTGGTGGGGCTGCCGTTTGGCGGAGGTCTGGATGTAGGCAATCAATGCATTAATGCCGGTTTGGCGAGGTGGGTTCCTCTGTTCGGGGGCGGAGTTTGGAACTTTACCCCCTACAGCATACGCAGTGGGATTATCGGCGGATTCAACTTCGGCTTTCATATTGAGCACGGGGACTTCCCTCCCGACGATGGCTCCACCATCGTAAGCCATATAGAGGTGCTGGCTAAAGGCAAAACGTTGCTCGATGACGACTTTCCACTGGATGATGCCCGATCAGCCATCGCGGAATGGCGGAGCCTCCAGCCTTTCTTTTTGGGCGATTTTCACCTGCTGTTGCCGCTCACCATATCCTATCACGACTGGTGCGCATACCAGTTCCACCGAAGCGATATGGAAGCAGGTTTCGCGCTATTCTTCCGCCGCCACCGCAGCCCGTTTCCAACGATGGAGATTGGCTTGAGGTCCATCATTCCGGATGCGCAGTATGAGGTGAGTCTGAGCACAACCTATCAGGAAGCTCCGAACCAACGGCTCAGTGGAAAGCAATTGACGGGAATGTCCATCGAAATTTCCGAGGCGCCGGGCAGCCTGTTGATGCGTTATAACCGCGTTGCAACGAAATGAGGCGGGGCGGTCGAAAATCCGACATGTAAGTTATTAACTTGAACATCAAATATTTGACATCGCAATGTTATTTCAGGCGGTATAATATAATTGTTATGTAAACTATTTAGCGTACTCAGTAATAGCCTTTTCAGCGGTCAGTGCGGAGCTGAAAGCTGACCGCTGAAAGCTTTAGCCAATGCTTTCTATCTTAAATTGGGGAAAAGGTGATGTTGAAAAAAAGATTGATCGGGCGCCGACAGTTCATCGTATCATCGTTGGCTGCAGTTGCAACAACGATGACGGAGAAGGCTTCATCCGGCTCCAGTATTGCGTCTATTGCTAAAAGACCGGTGCGATTCAAGCAAGATCGCTTCTGTATTAGTTTTTGGGTGGATCCACCGGCTGATGCGCACATGGACGAACACTATGCCCAAATCGCGGCGGCGAACTTCACGGTGGTGATGGGCGGATTCGGAGCGAATACGCCGGAAACAGACAAGCGCCAACTGGATTTGTGCCAAAAGCATGGGCTTAAAGCGCTGGTGTCTCTGCAGGGATATGAAGACGGTGCTATGTACGGCTCATCGAAAATTGACGAGATCAGGCAAGCGGATAAATTTCCCAATCATCCCGCCTGTTGGGGATATACGCTTCATGATGAACCGAACTCCGCGATCTTCCCGTTTCTGAGGTTCATGGTTGATCATCTGCGACGGAGTCGGCCCGGTAAGCTGGGATTCATCAACCTGTTTCCCAATTATGCGAGCGAGAGCCAACTGGGTGAACGAACGTATGAAGAGTATGTCAATCGGTTTGTAAGCGAGGTGAATCCGGATGTGCTTTGCATGGATCACTATCCGATGATGCAGCCCAATCGGGATATGCGGGACGATTATTGCGCCAATTTAGCCGTTTTACGTAAATATGCGCTCGCCCGAAACATCCCCTTCTGGAACTTTTTCAACGACATGCCATTCGATCAACGTTACGATCCCACCGAAGCCCAATTGCGCTGGCAGGTAAACACCTCGCTGGCTTATGGGGCGAAAGGGGTGCTCTATTTTTGCTACTGGACTCCTACCGGCTTTCAAAAAGGCGGCGCCATCATCGCTCTGAATGGACGGCCCACGCATCACTACGAGCAAGCGCGCAGAATCAATGCAAAACTAAAACATTGGGGGCCGACCTTGATGCAACTGGTCAGTGAAGCAGTATATCGCGTGCCGCGAGGCGCAGACCCCGCGACGATACTGAATGGGGCGCCGATAGAACTCACTCCTGGGGATTACTTGATTGGCGTCTTTAAACACGCTGACGGACGAACCGCGGTGTTGTTAAACAACTTTAGCTATTGCTATACGGCGTGGCCGACCGTGAAATTCGCTGCCGATCTCAACAACGTCGTAGAAGTTGATCCCGCGACCGGGAAGGAGATGCCAGTTATGGATGACAGCCCTAACATGGCGGGATTGCAACTGTCGCTGGATTCTGCGGAAGGACGGTTATTTTTAATACGTCAATGACGCATCAGAGCCATCGGTTGAAGCCGACGTCTACGTAGCTTTTGGCTCCACAAGTCTGATCTCTTATTATTATTCCGGCAATGTTATGTCGTAGTCAGCCTAGTCTCACTGCTTCTATCTGTTGTCTTCGTCCACTACGCACCGCTAGTAAAACTATCTGTTTCTATATAATTCTGGCATGTTTGCGGTGCCCATTTCCCTCTCCTGGCCCGCAGTTTGCGGTGCCTTACATTGCTGCTACCGGAACTGCATTCTCACCGGTGCTCGGCAGCGATACTACTCAAGGAGACAAAAATGACCAGGCAGAAGGGGAAGTTTATCAGCGGGGCGGTATTATCGCTGTTACTCATCGGGCTCAGCGCGGCCGCACAAGCGCAGGTAATCGTTACCAACCGAACCTCATTGGGCGCCAATGACAGCGTCGGCTGGGGACAATTAGGGCCTGTTTTTTCAAATCCAAGTAATCCCAGCAGCTTCACCTCGGTGGGCGGCATGACGGGATCGGTTTCACTATCCAATCCAAACGATGATTTCGTGCGGCGAGATCAAGGTCTAAGTGGTGGTTGGGGTGGAAATTTCAGCCCAGGCGATCAGTTGCTCTGGACAAACCTCACTCCCGATACGATGACCATCACCTTGGATTCGCCTGTATATGGGATTGGCGCCAATTTCCAGCAAAATTTCTATGGCGATTTCACCGCACAGCTTGAGGCCTTTGACTCCAACGGAAACTCGCTTGGCGCCTTCACTGAAAATGGTACTTCCAATGGCAATGGCGATGGCTCCGCGATATTTCTGGGCGTAGAAGACAATACCGCGAATATAAAGAGCATCACGTACAGCGACAGCGGACTACCAAATGATGGGTTTGCCATCAATGAGCTGGGGATTAAGAGCTCATCCGAGCCGGTGCCGGAGCCCGGCTCGCTGGCCATGCTGTTCGGCGCCGGCCTGCCCGCATTGGGATTCTCGCTGCGCCGGCGTTTTCGATTGGCTTAAAGATTTCGCCTTTCAGGAAGATTGTCAGCGTGGACGATCATGCACCCAATCCTGCTCACCGCCTTCGCCTTGATTGCGAAGGCGGTTTTTTGTGTACAGAGATTGAACGGCGGAATACCTATCTAATTTGGATCGCGATTCGCTTCTCGCTGCTTTTCGCGATAACAGTAGAATATCCGTATTTATGCCTGCCGATAGGCCCGGAACTGGATTCCCGCCATCCACTCCACTGGAGTGGAGCCATGCGGGAATGACGTAGCAGCCGATTCGGTGGCTTTTTCAATAACCGCTTAACCCTTAGTTCTGCTTTTGAGCAAAGATCGTATTGCGACCGCTGTATTGCGGCAGGAATCTCGCATCGCTGCGCTGAAACGAATGGCGCGACGGGCTTTCGAATTGAATTTAATCGAGCGGCCCCTCGTTTCAATTGAATGATAACCGAACGAAGGTGATGATGATGAAAAAATCGGAAAATCCCAGACGAAAATTTTTGCAGAGCGCGGCGCTGGCCGCCAGCGCCAGCCTGCTCGCCGGCTCGACTGACGCGGCGACAAGCCCATCCGCATCTTCCGCTGCGCTGGATGTGCGTAAATTCGGCGCCCATGCCGATGGAAAAACGGACGACACCGCCGCCATTCAAAAGGCGCTCGATTCGGCCGGCAAAAACGGCGGCATCGTATCTCTGCCGGCCGGCCGATACCTTGTCGCGGGCAGTCTCCATATCCCGCCCGGAGTCGTGCTGGAGGGGATCGCCCGCTCGCCGCTCTACATCGAGCCGCTGATCGGCACCATCGTGCTGGCGACCGGCGGCCGCGACAAGGAGGAGGGGCCGGCGCTCTTTGAAATGGGCGATTCCTCCAACGTGCGCGGCCTCACCGTCTACTATCCGGAGCAGGTTGTAACCGACATCCATCCCTACGCCTACACCTTTCACCTGCAGGGCGGCGATAATACGGTGGAGGACGTCACCCTGATCAACAGCTTCAACGGCATTCGCATCGGGCCGGAGCCGAACGTGCGCCACCGCATCCGCAGCGTCTACGGGTGCGTGCTGAGGCGCGGCATTTGGCTGGATAACTGCACCGACATCGGCCGCATCGAGAACATTCAGTGGCACTGTCACTGGTGGTCGAGCAAGGCGACCGGCGGCGCATGGGATCCCGTCTTCGAGTACATGTGGAAAAACTGTGAGGGCTTCATTTTGGGGCGCACTGATTGGGAGTACGTCACCAACACCTTTATCTTTCCGGTCAATATCGGCTACCACTTCATCCAGACGCCGCATGGCGCCATGAACGGTCAGCTCTGCGGCATCGGGGCGGACGCCACCCAGCGCGCCATCGTGGTGGACGAGATTCAGCCGATGGGGCTGCTCATAACCAACGGCCAGTTCGTCGCCTTTAACGGCCCCGATCCGACCGAGATCGTCATCAACGCCACCTGCACCGGCTCGGTGCGGTTGGAAAACTGCGCCTTCTGGGGTCCGGCGATGCAAAACGTGGTCTCCCACAGTCAGAGCTACCTTTCGCTGAGCAATTGCTATTTCAGCAGCGGCCGAGCCGGTAATACCGGCGCCCTGATCGAGGCCGATTCCGGCAAACTGCAGGTGAGGGGCTGCAGCTTTGGGACAGGGGAGCTATCCATCCACCTGAAGAGCGGCGTGAAGCATGCCATCATCACCGACAACAACGGCGTGAACGGGGTCTCTATTCGCAACGAGACTGCCGATCGAGCGATGGTGGTGAACAACGAGCCGCCGGGGTAGTTGCAGCGTGAAGAGGGTGATTCCTAATTGTCTGAACCGGGATTTGCTGGATTAAGGATTGCCGGGATTGCGGGGTGTGAGGCGTCTTCACATACGTTTCTAATCGGGAGAATGTGGTGTAGAGTGCGGCATGCCGTGTCCCTACCTTCAAACGTCTACGGTGGCCTGCGCAATCAAATAAATCAGCCTGCCACGTTGGGGCGTATCGCAGTAAGACCCTCGGACCGGTAACGCCGCCGCCGCTCGGAGGGCGGCGGCGCACCATCCCTTAATAGGCATACTGGTTTTATTCTGTTCCTCACAGCCCCATAAGCTGACGAATTACGTGAAATAAGTCAAGATAAAAATTGGATTCCAGCGCTCGAAAGAATGAGAACGGTTTGGGGCTGCCAATGAATGGGCGCATAATCCATGCCATCTGGGTGCCCACTAATCCATAAGTTACAAGCCAAAACTGCATGATCGTGCTCACACCCTGTTTGGCCTGCTCCGGTTCTACTTTTATTTCCGCCTCTGGCATAAGCGAGTGCATTCCCTTGCCAAGGAAGCGTACCCCGTACCCACCTGCCCCCGTGAATACAATAACGTTCAGGAGGATGATGAACGGGTAGCTCTTGGTGCTCAGCATAAAAAACAGAACGATGGGCGCGCAAGATATCAAAACGATGCTGGTCACCGCGATACTGGACATCAACAATCCGAGGACGGTTTGGAAGCGGGTACGTGGTCCGATCGAGACATTCAGCACATAAAAGAGCGGAAGGCAGATTGCCAGAGTAAACAGAAAAAGCATAGGTAGCTTTATTCCGGCTGCCAGTGTGTATTTCCAGCCGTCTATCCCGCCATGCACCAGGTTTTGCGAGCCCATAATTAACCCGTAGAACGCTGAAAGGCATAGGAACACCTTGATACATGTGGACGTAATGAATCTGGATTTCGATTCATCCTGAATGTCGGTAATAACTTGATCGTGATTGCGCAGAAGGTGATCCACAAAGGCAACTGAATTCATTCGTCGTCCCCTTTCTCAATTGACGATTCAGTTTAATGGGATTAGAAAGAGTTCAATTTTATGGAAATGTTGTCTAGCTGCATTAGTCGTCCCCCCACCCCAGCTCTCCCCCACGAGGGGGGAGGGTGTCATTGCGAGCGAAGCGAAGCAATCTCTTTCCCCAGCACTCTCCCAGTATTGGGAAAAGAGTTGTCTGCCTGGCGGCAGACAGGGAGTGAGGGACTTCTGCCTAAATTACCCAGAAAACTGAACTCATTCTGGGATTACGTGGCGGTTCGCTGAAACGAACAACCTTCTTGGATTGGGGAATGAGTTAGCCTGAAAAAGCGCATGGCAAGCCAATCCGCGATGTTTCACCGCATTCTCTATGTATTTTAAATTGATTGTATCACTCTTTTTCAGCAATTGCAAGCTAACGATGGCGTCCGGAAATTGAGAGGGGGCTGCTTCGAGTCTCGTTAGGGCAAACTGCTTAATTACTAGGTTTGAGTTTGCTGCTTTACTGCAGCACGATTGGATGCTTGTTTAGGCCCGCTTGAACTTGCGGTCAATCTCTTCCTGACCCAGCAATACCACAATCGGGCGGCCATGGGGGCAAAAATACCGGTTCTCGGTGTCCAGCAACTGAGAGATGAGGGCTTCCATCTCCTGCTTCTCCAGCCGATCTCCCGCCTTCACCGCCATCTTGCAGGCATTGGTGATGGTGACGTGCTCGCGATGAACCAGCAATCGGCGTGAGATGCTCTGATTCACCAGCTCATCCACCATCTCACGCAGCAGTTCCTCAACCCCTCTTTTCCCCGCATAGGCGGGCACCGCCCGCACCAGATAGTCCTCCGGCCCGAACGGCTCCAGACGCCAGCCCAGCTCCAAAAAGTCGCTCAATCGCTCGTTCAACAGGATCGCTTCCCTCCGGCTGAGGTGGATCGTCTGCGGAATCGCAAGGCTCTGGCGGGCAGGACCGCCGGCCGACCGCTCGCGGGAGAGCCGCTCATAAATCACCCGCTCATGGGCGACATGCTGGTCCACGATTGCAAGCCCGGCTTCGGTGGCGACCACGATATAGGTTAAACTGAGTTGACCCAACACGGTTCCGTTCCGCAAAAGCTCAAGCCCGGCTTCCGCTTGAGTCGGTTGTTGGCCTTGTGATTCCGGTTCACCCTCGGGACGGCCGAACCGCTGTTCGAGTCTTTGCTGAAATGGCTCGAAGCGGCTCGCATCCACCGCCTGCGACGGGAACGAAAAGGCACGAGGAGGATCGGAACCGGAGGGTGCGTTTTGAGAAAACGTGGAAGACGAAAGCTGGGCCGATTCAAAGCGCGGCATCAGCCCCTGCCTCAGCAAGGATCCCTTCACCGCTTCACTGACGGCGTGATGGACCTCACCCTCGCGGGTGAACTTCACCTCGTTTTTGGTTGGGTGCACATTGACATCCACCATGTCCGGCGCGATCTCGATGAAGATGGCCGCGATCGGGAACCGGCTTTCGGGCGTGAGCGCGCGCATGGCCTGTTCCAGCGCGTTGGCCAGCATTCGATTTCGCACCGGGCGGCGGTTAACGAAAAACAGCTCGTGGGTGCGGTCATTTCGGGTTGTTGACGGCTCGGCGACATAACCGGTGATCCGTATGCTCGGCTCTTCGCGCTCGATCGGAATCAGGTGGCGCGCGATTTCCCGCCCCCACACCTCCACGAAAGGGCCAAGCGGTTGTCCATCGCCGGCCGTCTTAAGCAAGCAACGCCCCTCATGCTCCACCCGAAATGCAATGCCGGGGTAGGCGAGCGACAGATTGCCGGCCGCATCCAGTGAACGCCCCAGCTCGGCGACCTGCGATTTTAAAAATTTCAGTCGGGCGGGCGTATTGAAAAAAAGTTGGGTGACGGTGACGGTAGTCCCTGGCCGCGCCGCGGTCTGCTCGATGCGTTCCAGAATACCGCCGACCACCTGCAACTGGGTGCCGATCTCATCCACCGATACCGGCCAGAGGGAGGGATTGGGCTGTGTAACCAGGTCAAAATGGGAAACCGATGCAATGCTGGGCAGCGCTTCGCCGCGGAAGCCGAGCGTGCGGATGGAGAAGAGGTCGCCGGCATCGCGTAGCTTGGAGGTAGCGTGCCGTTGAATGGCGAGTACGGCCTCCTCGTGCGTCATTCCGCAGCCGTTATCGGAAACCCGAATGAGCTGCTTTCCGCCCTGCTCGAGCCAAACCATTATTTGGGTGGCGCCGGCGTCTATTGCGTTTTCAACCAGCTCCTTAACCACGGCCGAGGGGCGTTCAACCACCTCGCCAGCCGCAATCTGATTGGCGGTTCCCTCATCGAGCAAGATAATGCGGCTATCCATTGCGGCGATTGGTGAAGGGAGAGGTCGAAACCATATCAGTTGGGACTGACCTGTGGTGTGTTGGTGATTGTGGTGTTGAGCTGTTGCTTCCAGATGACGTTCTTAATCGCATCCAACGCCCCTTGTGCCAGTGCGGTTACCGTTTCGTTGTTGGCCTTTGCATCAGCCGGAGTAAAAGTGATGATCGCCTGCCCGCGAGCGACCACCGCATCCTTTTGCGGATTTAAATTCAACTCATAAAGCTGCAAGTTGTCATTGAAGAGATTGTTCAGTGTAGTCGAGACCTTGTCGGCGCGCTCTTTTGCCGCTATACCATTCGAATCAGAAAGGCGAGCAATGACGACTTTGTTCATCGTAATCTCGGCTAGATGAACGCCGTTTACTTGATCGTACGCCACCTGTGCGGCAAGCTCAGGGTCCGTCACGGTGCGATCCAGTGGGATGTGAAGCTGGTGCAGCTCCGCGATGAGAGCCTGGACGCGGGCCGGTGTAGTCGGGTGATTTCGCAGGTAACCCAGGTTCTGTTCGGGTCCCAAGTTGTCTTTCCGGGCCAAGCGCTCCATAAAAGTCAGCAGCCCGACCGGATTGAACTTGGTATGGGTGAGGTAGATTACGGCGGTATGGTCAGCATCCTCCTCAGCCTGGATGCTGTAGCTGTTCATTCGGGCGACCATATAGAGATTGCCCGCCATGAGCAGGCTGGCGGTGCTGGTTGGTGAGTGGGAGATGGCGCCCAGCAGCAGGATGAACGGAAGCGTGCTGTTGGCCGTTTTTTCTTGCTCGCGAAGGAGTTTCAGCATATGGTGATGCATTACGTGCGAAATTTCGTGTGCGAGAACCCCGGCTAGCTCATCGTCCGAGTGAACGAATTTCAGCAAGCCCATATCCACATATACAAAGCCGCCCGGTAGAGAATAAGCGTTCACATCGGGGCTGTCAACCACCTTAAACGTAAATTTGAAGGGGATCAGCTTGCTGTAGCCCCACTGAGCCGGCACCGGCGTCTTATCGGCGACCGCCGCGATCTCCTGCCCAATTCGGTTGACCCGATCCACAATCGCCGCATTGGTAACCAGTTTGACCGTCTTATCGTTGGCGGCCGCGTTCTCTCGCCCCAACTTGACCTCGTAGTCGCCGTTCCCAACTGGATCGCTCTTTCCTTTGGCCAGACAGATCGCCGGAAGCAACAGAATCAACGCCAGGCAAAAAAGGAGCGAGACGCTGCCCCCCCTTCGTCTGGAGCCTCCGGTTGCCTGCCGGTCACTTACGAAATGCATTCTCATTCCTTTCACTGCTGAAAACCCACACTATCACAGCCATTATATCATACGAAACAAGGCCTCAACTTCTCACGGATCAAGCGTAAGAGTTCAGTTTTGCGGGAATCATTTACGACCATATTGGATGCACCCCCACCCTAACCCTCCCCCGTAAACGGGGGAGGGGATTAAGAGGGACTGGGGGGCAAGATAAAAGCACCGCCGCTAAACTCCCTCCCCGCTTGCGGGGAGGGCTGGGGTGGAGGCGACCAATGCCACTATAAATCATTCCCATAAAACTGAACTGTTACAAAGAGGCGTGTTCACGGAAGCCGAGCTTTGCGGATTGAGATGCCGCTGCGCACGCCCGCTTGAAATCGGACCGCCGCACTGCTATCCCGCACCGCAATCTCAAGCCGATTGGTGCTGCCGATGTAGGCCAGCGGCTCCCCCGATTCCACGTCCCCGAAAGTACGATGTAATCCCTCGGCGATCCATTTCCCATCCAGCTCAATTTGTATCGCTTTGGTATCGCTGAATTTCGCTAATTCGCCGCGTTCGATATTGGTGATAAGGTTGCCGAAGTGATCCACATAGATCACCGTGCCTCGAATTTCATCCGCGCCGGCTTCAGCCACCGGCAGGCTTAATCGAACCCAATCGGAGACCGGCCTGCCCATCTCCTCCAGCTTTGCGCCCATCGCCAACCGGGCGGCGACCGGTGCGAAGATATCCCGGCCATGAAACGTGGGTGAGGCATCTGCCGGTTTTGAATCGAGCATCTCGATTTCCACCACCTGAGCCGGTTGCTCCGGAGTTAATGCCAGCGAAAGAACGCCGTTGTCAGGCGCTACGAACATGCCATGCCCATCGCCAGCCGCCAGCGCTCGGCGGGACGTTCCCACGCCCGGATCCACCACGACTAAGTGCACCGTTCCAACTGGATAATATGGCGCCGCCGCCGCGATAGTATAGGCGGCGGCCTGAATATCACCTGGATCAATATCGTGGGTGATATCAACCAATGTGGAGCCAGGAGCATGCCGAAGCAGCACGCCCTTCATCGCGCCCACGTAAGGATCGCGCCAGCCGAAGTCGGTGGTTAGTGTAATCGCCGGCCGCATGCTATGGTTGAGCCGATTTGCCATTATTTCGAAAAGCCTATGCGGAGTCTAATTTGTAATGGATTGCAGGGAAATATTTAAATTCGCCCACTTGTGTTGGACGGTAATCTTCGCTAAAATGATACCGGAATATCGGCCATAGTGCGCGAGGCGGCAAAGGAAAGTTCCAGCGAAGGAGGGTCAATGTCCATGGATCTATACATTCTTCGGCATGCTAAGGCGGACCGGGAGCCGGCGAATGATGACTACAACCGTAAGTTGAAGCCCAGCGGGGTCAAGGACTCGCGACTGATAGGTCAGGCGCTGGCCCGTCTGGAGACGAAATTCGACCGCATCTGCACCAGCCCGCGGGTACGGGCACGCCAGACCGCGCAATTAGTGGCCGGCGAGGTGGCTGGCACCCCAACGGTTGAAGAGATCAAGGCGCTGGCCGAGTCGTTTGGACTGACTCAGCTCAATTCCCTTTGCAGCGATTTGCCGGCCGGCGGCTCGATACTGATCGTTGGGCACGAGCCGACTTTAAGCCAACTGATCCTTCAGCTTACGGGCGGAATGGTTGAGATGAAGACGGCTGCCTTGGCCCATCTCGAATGCGATGTCATCGCGCAGGATCAAGCTGTGTTAAGATTCTTGATCAACCCCGTCCTGGTGGAAGCGTGGCTTGCACCGGCCCAGCGCTGAACCCTATTTCTGCTTGCAAGGAAAGCAATCGTAGAGTATTAGAGAGAGTTCAGTTTTGCGGGAATCATTTACGACCATATTGGATGCACCCCCACCCTAACCCTCCCCCGTAAACGGGGGAGGGGATTAAGAGGGACTGGGGGGCAAGAT
>JAKBZR010000101.1 GCA_021842405.1 bacterium | reverse complement strand
ATGCTATAAATAACGATCCTCGACGCACGAAGCCGGCCCGCGATATGCTGCATGATGTGATTCAACGTAAGGCTGAGGGGGCGGCGATCCAGTATTTCATTCAATACTTGAATATGATCGGCTTGATTGCGGAGAAGGTCAAGGTAGGCGGTCTGCAGTCGGTGGCATTCGGCCACCAGCGTCAATCGTTTTCCCATTTCGAGAGCAATGACATGGTAGGTTGAACTGTGTATATCCACATCTGGTTTCGGCTTTCCAACTAACACCGCCACCCTTCGAGCTTCGGCGACCATCGGTATCACCACCACTGTTTCGCTGATTACTTTCGGGAAATCGGGTGAAAAGGCGGCCTCGGCCGGCCCGATCATCGCTTTCCCGGCATTAAAGGCGGCTTCAATAAGGGGCGCATCGCACAGCGGGAACTCGATGTCTCTAAAGTCGGTTATCGAAAACCCATAGGTTGATGTGGGTTGCAGCGTATCGCGATCCGAACGGAAGCATAAAATGGCCGCTAGTTCGAGGCCAAGCGCATCGGCTGCGATCTCGATCGTTTTTTGTATTACGTTCGAAAGCTCGGCCGGTGAGATAGGCGTGCCGATCGCCTCCGGCAGCGGAAAGTCAAACGTACTGGTGTCAATTTGCTTTGACTCTTCATGACCGCTCATTGCAACCCTCCCCTTTCATGAAATGGTCCTTGCTCGAATTCAACAGCATCTAAGTGTATTTCGGTTGAATGGATGTGAGTTGTTCAGTTAAATCATAAATGGGATAAAAGGTTGATTGGTTCTTCGAAACAAATGTTAGGTCGTCGAACGCTAAAACCGGGCGACCGGTTTTAGCCACGTGGCGGCACTCCTTTTCCATCGTTCCACCGGGGCGAACGCCGATTGCAATGACAACGTCGGCCAAGCTGAAAATGCAGTGGTCGCGCCGGCGATTGTTTTGTCCAATTCCATGGCAATGGGGATGAAATGGGGTCATCACCAGATCTTGACGTGGATCGAAGGCCGGCTCCCAGATTCGGGCGGCTGGGAAGAGCTGCCGGCTGAAGTCCTCATCAAAAGCATCCCATAGGCCCCGATCAAGCACCGTGATCGTCGGTTTAGCCTGGCGCTTGGCGGTAAGGGCAACCCGTTGGTAGGTCGGAATATTATGACCGGTGACCAGTTGAAAATTAAGCTTTAGAGCGACGTCGGCCGCCTCTTCGGCCCGCTTCAGCGCCGCGGATGAGGCATCGCGCGATACCGCAACCGCCAGAGTCGCCCGTTCCAACAAGTTCAGCCGGCCGTAAAGATAGGCAACCGGCGGTGGATCGCTCGCGTACTGCTCCCAGCGAGTCGGATAGATTGAACTTTGATGGGTGGCGATGAAAACGCCGGCTTGTCGGAGCTTTTTCAGAAGGGCGGCGCTTTTGGCGATGAGGGTATCGCGCTGCTCAGTGAGTTGATGAGCCGACTTACGGGTAAGGCCATAGTCCGAAATTAGCTGCTCAGCCGGCAGCGAGAGGAGGTATTCACCCTCCCATTGCCGGGCGTAGAGAAGCCTTAAAACCCGTTCGGTGGTTTTTTCCCCGATTCCGGTCGTCAATCCCAGGATCAATGCCAGTTGAGCGATCTCCATTGGGTCGCCGGTCCTCTTCCAGCCTTGATCGGCCGCTTTGCTTAAGCGTTTAGGCTTATAAGTTCCATTCCGTTAATGAGATTAATAGGACCAATAAGATCGAATTATCTACGAAGGGGCGCCCTCGATCTGCAGGCCGTCAAACTCAAAGCGAAAGGGAATGATCCGGGATCCGGCCTCTTTGAGCGCCTCTTGTACCTCGGAACGCCTTCCTTCAGCGGAAAAAAAGAGCAGACAACCGCCGCCCCCGGCGCCCAGCGCCTTGGCTCCTGCTGCTCCGGCCTCTTTACCAATCGCCATTAACCGCTCGATCTGCTCATTGGTGACGGAAGGATCGAGCGTGCGCTGGTGCTTCCAATTTTGGGTGAGCAGATCGCCAAACTCCGCCATGTCACCTTTGAGCAGCACGGTGCGCATCCGAATGGCGCAGTTGCGCAGGTCGTAGAGCGCGTTCACCGTTTCCGGCTGACCCCGGCGAAAGGCGCCCCACACGTTTTCATGGATATTGCCGGAGAGGCGCGCCTTGCCGGTATAGACCAGCACCAACCGATCCTCAAGCGCCCGAATCGTTTCAGGGACGAGATCTAATCGCTCACAATTGACGGTGTCATCGAAACGGAAAAAGTTAAACCCGCCCAGCGCCGAGCTGTACTGATCCTGTTTGCCGCCCAGAATGCCCAGCATCTCCTCCAACTGATAGGCCAGCTCGGCGATGCGCCGGCGATCCTCATCGGAGGCGATTTGCGATTTTACCAGGCTTAACCAGACCACATTCAGGGCGGAGGAAGTTCCTAATCCGGAGCCGGCCGGCAAGTCTGACCGGTATGAGACCGACATGCCTTCTTCCGAGGCCGCTGGAGCGGTATCCGAATCGCCGATCTCCAAATAACCGGTGACATACTTATCAATGGTTGCGCTAACCACCGCCCCACCGGCTCCTCGCGCAAAAATGTTGACATCGGTCCAGCCGCCGGCAAAGTCAATCCGCACCGGCGCCCTGCTCTTAATCTTCATCTCTCGCTACCTCTGTGCACGAAATTTCGGTTCCATTCCTTCATTACAAGGTGATTTACTACGAAAAAGTTTCCCCATTACCAAATTCGATGGTAACGGCCGGATTACCTTCTCAATCTACCCTATGTGCCAATATAGAGTGAGACACTTTTCTCATTTTTAATTAGTGTAGATTAGGTGGTGGTAGAGCTGGATTAGGAGCTGGATATGCAGTTCCAGGCGAATCCATTTCTATAACAGGCCCATTCCCCGCATACCGATAAACATCCCAATCTTCCCCGTCAAACCTAATTGGATCCCGGCTCATCCACCTTCCCAGATCGGTCCGCAGATGCCTCGCCCGCACATAAAGCCTATTCGCCAAATCCCGCCAGTACCAGACTGCCCGCCGAACCGCAGCGGATTGACCGTCGTGCCGGATAGTGCCAGCTCCTCGCCGAACGCCTTGTACAGGTAACTGTCGGTAATGTTACCACCGATTGAGACCAGGATGCGAGTGTTTGTAAGAGTTCAGTTTTACGGGAGGGGCTTTAGTTCGACCCCCACCCCGTCTCTCCCCCGTTGTATACACCCGTCAACGGGGGAGGGTGCCACCCATTTCCTCCCGCTTCCGATTCCCCCTCTCCGAGCTCGGAGAGGGGGTTAGGGGGTGAGGTGATTTACCTGTTAACCTTTTATTTTCCGCAAAACTGAACTCATTCCCTGATGGCCGAACCCGTAAAAGCTGCTGGTTGAACCCCTTCTCTCCGAGCTCAATCCGCCCCATTCACCCGGGAAATCGGTGTAGTGCGCCTACGTCACCAGGTTGGCGTCGGTCTCGATCAAAACGTTTTCACCATCACGAACAAAGTAGACCGTTCCCGACGAGGTTACCTTCTTCTCCCTTAACCCGTCCGCCGAGTAGGTGTAGGTCTCAACGCCGCTTGGCGAGGAAACGCTAATCAGCCGGTTCTCGGTGTCCCAGGTGTAGGTGGTCAACGAACCGCCTGAATTCTCAACCAGCAGGTTGCCACTCGCGTCATAGGTGCTCGTCGTCGGCTGTCCCGATGGCGGCTGAAGCAGTACCAGCTCGTTGGCCGCGTTGTACGAATAGGTGGTTGACACCTTACTCCAACGTCATTCCCGCCGGCAGGCAGGTCTTCCCCGGTTAGTGGAACGTCCACATTCTATACGCGACGGTTTAAACAGAAATGTATCATGTATCACCCACTCATTTCGAGGTTGCTTCGATTTGATCGCAATATAAGTAATTGTTCAGGAATAGGCAGTATTATCCCATCATTAACGACTACCAGCTCTCCCTTTCGCAATGAGTTGTGACGGGAAATTGAGCTCATACGCAATTCCAGTTTAATCGGGTTATGGTATATTCAGTGGTCAGTGGCGGAGTGGGGAGGATTACCGGGGTGTCCGATAAAAATACGGAATGGTGCGCTGGGTTGGCTTTTGTTTCGCAACGACCGCTCGATGAGGAAGAGCGTCGCTGCCTCATCTCGGAAGCGCGTCGGGATATAGGGTGGGGAGTCGCCACAGCCCTGGCTTTTCTTTTCATCCTCGGCATAATTCCGGCTGTTATTTATCTGGCGCCATCCATCGGCAATGACATAATGGATGGTCTTATCGTGCCCTTGGGCTTAGTAATGCTCGTAGGACTGGTTGCCGCTGGGCTTATTTCATTTCAGTTATTTGTCAGCGCAAAGCAAGTTCGAAAGGATCTGAAAAACGGCTATTTGAAGAAATACGCTGGCGCTGGCAGCAAATATATTGAGAGGAGCCGCAAATTCAGTGAGTTACGAAAATTGAACGGCAATCCGGATGTAAGCAATGGAGTATGGATCGAGGTGCTGCCGCTCTCCAATCGGGTCTGGACATATTCAGAACAGAGGGTGCGGTCGTGGATTGTCGCCGAAAGCTATAATGTCGCCGACCAGCCTGCTTTTGCCGAACTCGCAGCTCAGTGGCTTGAGCCGTTCGCGCAAAACGACGATTCCATCTTGCTTTACGGAAGGCGGGAGATGACCACCACCGAAAAGGCGGAACTGAAGAGCCACATCCGCAAGATTGGGTGGATTGGGCTGAGAACGCTGATCCTCTTTACAATATGTATGGCCTATTTCATCCAATCTCTGGTATTAGAGGCGCATGATTGGCTGTTTCTGATACTTTTTGCAATTCTGTTATTTCGAATTAATATCAGACGGGTAAAACTAATAAAACGATCTTTTCAGCTCAAGAAGGACCTTCGGCTTGGATATTTGGTGATCTTCCGCTCGGAATCCAAAGCCGTGCCAGTTTGCGGCGCCGGCGAAATCGAAGAAGTTAAGGGTGAAGATCATATGGAAGCACCCTCTAAATCGCCCCAGACGTTCGAGCTATTGCCATTTACCCGCACCGTATGGTCTACAGAAGGACACCCCGCCGGGTGGCGGGTGCACCCCTCTTTGATTATGAGCAACTCGAAAACACCGCACTAAGTCGCTATGGACAAAAGGCGATAGACTTCAGTTTTGTGGGAAGGTTTTCTAGCAGCATTTGTCGCCCTCCATCCCAACCCTCCCCCACGGGGGGGAGGAGTTGATGATTGCTATAGGGGTAAAAGCCTGCTGCCTAAATTGCCCTGAGAACTGAACTCATTCATATTTTATTGTAGAGCAACATTTGGGACCTTCAAGCGCTCCAGCCTTTTCACGAAAAGAGAGGGCGGCTCAAAGTCGAACAGGCTCAGGTCCTTACGCTCATGGCCGTCCGGCCCGATGAAGATGACGGCCGGCAGCCCCACGACGCGGTACCGCTTTTCGGCCGCCTGAACCGCCGGATCGTTGCTGTCGGTCGCATTGACCTTTAGGGTAACGATGCCGGATGCCGCTTGAATGACGGCCGGACTGGTGTAGGTTTCCTGATCCAGCTCGTTGCATTTGGCGCACCATTTCGCACCAAAATCAATCATCACCGGCTTACCATCTGCTTCCGCGTCCTCCACTCGCTGCGAGTTGTAGGGTTGCCAGGCGATTTGGGCCGCCGGGGCTGCAACCGGTGGCGGGACCATCATCCAGGCGGCGTAGGCAACGGCGGCCAACCCCAGCACACGCTTAAACTGAAAGAATCGTCGCGCCGACTGACCGCTCATATCCCACAGGTTCAGGTAGATGCCGGCCAATGCCACGTATCCGGCCAATAGCCAACGGTAAACCGTATCATTTTGTATAATGCCGTTCAAATAGTAGATGCCGACCCCAAATAGCACCAACCCGAAGATGTGCTTGACCGCCATCATCCACTCGCCCGATCGCGGCAGCTTGGCCAATAATGGGGCGGACGACCCCAGCACCAGGTAGGGAACGCCCAGTCCGAGGCCCAACGCCCCGAAGGTAGCCAGTCCGAACGGCACGCTGTGGCGGATGGCCACCACGTTGATGAGGGCAACCACCGCCGGCCCGATGCAGGGCGCCGCCACCACGCCCACCAACAACCCCATTACAAGGGCGCCGCCGGTGCCGCTCCGAGCCTGCGCTTTGTCGGTCAAAAAGCCGGGCAGCCTGATTTCCCAGATCGGCTGGCCGTTTTTACGCTCGAACATGGCCAGCCCTAATGCGAACATCACAGCCGCAAAAATCGCCAAGATCCAGGGGATCTGTAGCCACGAGCCGAAAACGGCGCCGGCCAGCGATGAGAACAAGCCCAGCCCAGCGTACATCACTACCATACCGATCACGTAGGCGACCGCCAATTTAATGGTTTTCACCCCCGGATTGGAGGCCGCCTGACCCCCGAAATAGCCGATTGTGATCGGGATGAGCGGATAGACGCACGGCGTTAAATTGAGTAATAGACCCACCAGGAACAGAACCGGCAAAATAAGCAGCAGGTTGCCGCCCTTCAACAGCTTGCCGGCGAGGCGGTTCGCTCGCGCGGTGAAGCTGTTATTTACTGAGCCGCCGGCGGCGGTACTGCCGTTCGGAGTGACCTCCGCTCCAGCAACCGGCGGGTGCGATCCAGATGCCGTCTGATTTCCGCTGCCGGTAACCGTTGCACCGGTCTGTTTTTGATTGGCCGGAGCGGTTTTCGTAGGGTTCGGGGTAATCGAAGCGCTTTTCAGCGATTTGGTACCGGCGGGCGGAATTTTAGTGCTTGTCGTTGCGAGATTCGAGCTTTGCTGGCGGCGGTTAGACGAAACGGCCGATGCGCCGGCCGCTTGAACATTCCAACTTAAGGTGGCGGTCACGCTGGTCGGCGGGAAGCAGGACTGGTCATTGCAGCCTTGAAAGCTGACCGTCGCCGTTGCATGGCCGGTTCCCTTTGCCGTTTTAGGCGCCGATATCGGCACGTTGATGGTTACCTTACCGGAAAATACCGGCAGATGATCGGGGCCCACCGTGATCATTTCCGGTTGAGGAAAGAGGGGGCTGCCGGCCCGATAACCTTTCGGCAATTTGAGGCTGACAGCGGTCGGTATGTAGCCCGATGCGGGGTTATTGGACTGAATGTGATATCCCGGTTGAATGGCGGCGGTCAGTACAACCGTAAACGATCGCCCGGCCGTAACCGATGCCGGAGCAGCGGCGCTCAGGGTAAGGATTTTCGGCTGGGGAAACTGTGCTCGAGCGGCTCCTCCGGCCAGACCCAAGAACGACAAAGCGGATAGCCATAAAATCCAGTGCTTGGTTGAGTGCTTCAATTCGGGTTTCTCTCTTGAAGGATGTCGGCAAAAGCCACTATTACCGCTGATTCGGTATACCCCATGGTAAGGTTTTATAGTTCCCTTTTATCCCCTCATCCCAGCCATCCTCCACCAAGTGGGAAGCTTGCCTTACCCCAGAACCATTTCTGAAAGAGTTCAGTTCTCCGGGCAATTTTGGCGGGTGTTACAGGGCGGTGTGTCTTGACCCCCATCCCGACCTTCCCCCTAGGAGGGGGAAGGAGCACGGAACGGGGGGGGGGGGGAAGAGTAGGACAAGTTTAAGGTGGAAGGCAAGGATGGGGTGCGACGCAGTAATCGCCAAGACCCAGTCCGGATCCCCTCCCCCGTTTACGGGGGAGGGTTAGGGTGGGGGTCGAACGAAAATCACTCCCGTAAAACTGAACTGTTACTTCTTCTTGTATGCTGTCACATTTTGTGATATAATTTAAATGGTGGTTGCTACTTTTACTGATTTCACGAGAGGCCGGCAACCCCGTTTTAGCGTGACCTTGCCCGATTTATGATCAATATCGGTAACTTGGTTTGTAAAGGCGGACCGGAGGCTTGTACGCCATCGGCTCCACCAATCCCCATGAACAACCGATAATAGAACGGAACGGGCGCTCCCCTATCTGACAGTGATGAGGCGTGGACGGCTGCCGAGGTGAGGCATTTCTATGAATATACCCAGAAGGTGTTCAATCGAGGGAAGTCCACTTGTTTTCATCGCGACTCCATTGCAATTCGGCATACCGGATCCACTACAATCTGATTGTCTCGGCGCCTTGATTGTAAATGCGCCTCTTTACACCCTGCCCCCATGATGCAGCATGCCGCCGATATGTTCCACCTACTATTAATAGTTCATTCACAACATTAAATGAGTTCCCAGGGGTGGAGAGATTTTTGTCACTTCAGCAAAACATATAGACCCAGGCAACTAATTCCAAATCGGAAAACCGCCATTAACCTTAAAGGAAATGATATGAGAGAGCCGTCCATGCCAAACGTCAACATCATCACCGGCCGCTGCAGAAAGACCGGTGCGCTATTCGGAATCCGGATGGAGCAAGTTGGCAACACCTGGGTGGCGACATGGTCATTTCCGATTGAGGAGCGGCTTGCTCGGCGCGAGGGGTATGACAAGACCGAGCTGAAGGGGGAATTCGCCTTCGATGAGAGCTTTCCCGGATGTCCTCATTGTCATAGTCACTCGTTTGTGGTGTGCGGATGCGAAAAGTTATCTTGCACCGCTCCCGGCACCACTCAGTTCACCTGCCCATGGTGTCGTCGAAGCGGAAAGATCGGGGGCGAAACGGCGGATCGGCTCAGGGCCGGTGGTGACCGTTAAGTCAATGTTGAATGATGAACATTTCGGAGCTTGAACGAAGATGAACAACGATGTGCGTCAGAGCTTGCGGCGGATCGTCCAGGACTACGGGGTCGAGGTCATTCAGGATCGAAAGCGGGCAGTAAACCTGCTGAAAGATAGCTGCCCGGGCAATCGTCTGGAAGTGAATTTAATCACGGCGGCGCTAGAGGAAAACATCGGCGTTGAGCTGGCTTCGATATCAAAGGGATCGTTTCCTTCCTCCACCACCTCGCAAGTGGAGCGCTTGACGCAAAGATTAGCGACCGATCGGGGGTTGGCGCTGGAGAACGCGAGGTGGGCGGTTGAAAGCCTAGCCTTTTCATTAAACATCATTGACGATCAGATCCTACAGAGACCGGTTTCTAGAGAAAATAAAAGTGCATCACCCGTTAAGTATGAATGCACGGATCAAGATATCGTTTCAGATACGGGACAATCTCTGCCGGCTGTTAGAAAGCGAGCCCAAGTATTTCTACCACCACCGCCGAGCAAACCAATTCCATACCAAAAGCCTGCACAGAAAAAATCGGAATCTCATACCTCCTGCATTGACAGTTGTTTAGGCATTATAGGATTAATCATTGGCGGAGCATTTGTAATTGGTATATTGATTGCAATCTTGCCATATATTATTGGAATAGGATTGATCGGCTTGGCGATATATGGCGCTGTCAAGCTAATAAAATCGAAATAGCTATCAATAATATCATCATCAACAATCCCGATTATTCATTCCAATTCGCGCCGACGACGGATAATTTGTATTGTAATAGACAAGTGCTGCTGAGCTTAATAAACCGAAGGAGCCATACGTTGGACGGCAATATCAGTGAAGCTTTGAGACAATTGATTTCACAATACGGCGTTGAAATCGAGAGAGATCCTCGACGATTGCGGTCATTACTCTCGGATATTTGTCCTGACTCAAAACGCGAAGTCAACTTGCTATTATATGCCATCGAAGAGAAAATACCAGAGGAATTGGCATCAACATCGAGCCAAGGTTATGGGAAAATACAAGCGGGCCGTTTCGCCCAACGCTTGATTCAAAATCGCGGAATTACACAGGAAGCGGCTAATTGGACGGTCAATTGTTGGGGATATGCGCTTGGAATAGCCACCGATGCGGTATTGGAGCGATCACCGCTCGGTTCCTCAACTGATTCACTACCAGAACCGAAGAAAATTATTAAGGACCACGCAACCCAGCCCGACATTTCCATATCAATGGATAGCTCCAAAACACCCTCGTTAAATATACCAGAACAACCGATATCCTATCCAAAAATAAAAATTCCGGCAGAAGTTAAAGAGTGGAGTTGGGGTGCGTTTTCTTTAACATTCATTTGGGGGGCGTTTAACGGAGTTTGGATATCTTTCTTGTTTTCGATCTTATCATTAATTCCTTTTTTGGGAATTATCTTCCCGATTATTCTTGGGATTTATGGGAAAAGATGGGCGTGGGAAAATAGCAAACACACTACGGTCGAAGATTTTCTAAAAGTTCAGCGCAAGTGGGATTACGTCGGTAAATTGTTTTTTATTATAGGGATTATAATACTCTCACTTTATATTCTTATTGCAATAATTGCGTTGTCAAACCAAACTAGATAAAGGTCTCGTCTTTTATCAATTAAATATAATGCTTCAGGTTAAGAATCTCTGGTGTAATCCCAAGCTTACCCGAAATATCGGTTAAACTCTCAACGGAAATAAAATCGCGCTCCGCCTGAAAGCTCAACAGCCATAAAACTCGCTGGAGTGCGATATCTTGGGGTGAGCCGATCGTTGCCGCCGAGTGAACAGCATCCAGCCGGTTACGCTCCGGCTCAAGCCCCATCGCCTTCAAGGAGCGGGCAGCGGTCATGACGACCTCCGGATTACGATCGTAGAGAGGCCGCCGCAAGGTGCTGCGGCCTCCGGCACTAAGGTGGCCTGCTGCCAGATCG
>JAKBZR010000100.1 GCA_021842405.1 bacterium | reverse complement strand
CCGCAAGCGGGGAGGGTGTCATTGCGAGCGAAGCGAAGCAATCTCCTTCACCAGTCCTCTCTCAGGATTGGGAAAAGAGTTGCCTGCCTGGCGGCAGACAGGGAGTGAGAACCTCCCGCCCAAATTGCCCGGAGAACTGAACACATTCACAAGGATAAGGCGGATCGCTTTTTTTTGAGCAGGAAATATCAGGCAGCCGGTTGAAACACCGGTTAGCCGGTATTACCTTTCACTCCAAATACTCCGGCAGGCCGGCGTCAGTGAAAAGGAGAATTGGCAATGAAGACCGATTGGATGACCAAAGGACTGCTCGTGTTCGTGGGTAGCGGATTATGGGCGATGGCGTTGATGCACGGCCAACCGGTGGCCAGGGCGCAAACGTCCGCTATTCCGAACGTGATAAAGGCGCATAAGTTCGAGTTGGTGGACGCCAACGGAAAGCCTAGGGCGGCGCTAGCCGTTTCCAAGTACGGCGCGGGATTAGGCCTCAACGATGTCACCGGAACGACCAGGGCAATTCTTAGTGTTGGCGCATCTGGCTCACGGTTAGACCTTTCCGATGCAATAGGAAAAACCAGGGTGGCGCTTGGCGTTGATGACGGCCCGGG
This sequence comes from bacterium, assembly GCA_021842405.1. Lineage (GTDB taxonomy): Bacteria > Armatimonadota > Chthonomonadetes > Chthonomonadales > JAMCWF01 > JAMCWF01. The sequence continues at coordinate 10,178 of JAKBZR010000100.1, read as the reverse complement.
CCTAGCCCTCTATGATGCAAATGAGAAGATCAGGGCAGCAATTAGTGTTGACGAGGAAGGGCCGGCATTATACCTCGCTGATGCGAATGGCACCGACAGGGCTATACTCGGCGTTACCCAGACCGTCAATAAGGTCACCGGCGCTGCTACCACTTCCTCACCGGGTACGCTCACACTCTATGATAAGAATGGCAACGTGCTTTACCAGCGGCCATAGAAAGGAGTTTCGGCGGTGAAGGATTGGTTGAAGGCAACTTGGATTCCGTTCGCCGGCTGGGCTTTCGCCTACATGTGCTTGGGGATCGGTACCTTGGCGTTCATCATAGCTTGGTACATGCTCGCCAGTGGTGCTCCATAACCCTGCCGGCCCGCCATCTCTTTGAGCTTCAGGAGTTCCTTCACTCAAGCCATCCCTCACGACACCCCCGCAATCGCTCTAAATGACACGCAGGCCAATCCTTCGCATTCAACCCGGCGGGGCGCCCCGCCCGCCCCCCCACATGCCCACCATCGGTAAGCTCCCATTGGCTCGCGAGCAGCGACATCGGCAAAATTTTGCAATGCGAAAATCGCTTCATCCCGGTAAACTCAGCACTGTTACCCCATTGTTTAGCCTGCCCACGGGCAGCAGGAATGTGGTACTCTATATACACGGTTGCTTGCTCCTCCATCTGCTATGCGAGAGGCAGGCTAATTTGAACCTTTGCGTTAACCCGATACCATCTGCGTTGAGTTAAGACAAGCGACTGGCCTTTGCACATTTTCCACAATGAATGGGACCGTATCCAGAAAAACGAACGTCTGTACAGGCGGAGGTGGGGAGGGAAGCCCTTGAAATCGGAAGTGGATAATGTCACGTCAAGCAGACCCAAACAGTTTATTGCTGACAACGATCATTTCAAGATGCGCGACGCGCTCGACCAGATGGTCGAATCCGCATACTTGGATGTCTGCACGGCATACCTGGACGCTTACGGTATTTCATCCATTGGAAACGCGGCCGAGAACGGCGAATTACGCCTGTTAGTGGGATTTGATCTCTCGGATATACCGGTTGCTCAGGACATCGTGTCCTTCCAGATGGCGCAAGAATGGGAAGCGTCAGGTGAAGACCCGGTGCACCGGCAGGCTGATGAGGAGTTGGTCAAGAACGCCGTCCAAGCTCTGCACTTGCCGAGCTTTCAGGTGGCGAAAGCTGCTCTGCGGACGCATTCCAAGTTATACGTAACCGAGGATGCCGGGATCGTCGGAAGCAGTAACCTCACGCGCCCCGGCATCGTAGGGCAAAGGGAACTCAACCTGTTCCAGTATGAGCCTGAAGCGGTATCCCGACTACGCGAGTGGTTCGCCTCGATGTGGGATGAAGCAAAAGACAAGGAGAGGTCTGATTTCAAACAGGAGCTTATTGGCTGGCTGGAAAGTACTCGCCTCAAGCGGTTCGCACCGTTTCATCCTTATGCCAAAGCCATTTTCGAGCGCTACAGAAACAGATTTGTAACGCTCGCAGCGTCCGCTTCAGATGTAAACCTCGCGGTTTTCCAGGAGGAAGGACGCGACACCGCCTTGAGCATTCTTGCCGAGATCAAGTGCTGCATTATCGCAGATGCCGTCGGACTCGGTAAAACATACATCGCTCTTGGCGCAATGCAAAGGCGGGCGAAAGCCAGACCCAGAGACCAGCGCGAAATCCTCGTTATTTGTCCAGCTCAACTCGAATCGGTCTGGCAACGGGCCGGCCACGACCAAGGTGTAGCTATGAAGACTGAGAGCATGGAAACCTTGGGCAATTCATCAGGGTCGGGTTCCGGAACCAGGCTTCACAATCTGAAGAACTACGCACTTGTGATTGTTGATGAAGCGCACAACTTCCGTAACCATAACACCAATCGATTCAAGAATCTTATGGAGGTATTGCAAGGCGGGACGCAGGATAAAGAGGTACTCCTCGTCACCGCTACTCCGATCAACAACAGCATAAGCGACCTTTACAGCCTCTACCGCCTTATGACGCGCGACCGCGACGACTTCTTCGCAACGACAAACCTGCGGATTCGCAGCTTGCGCGAATTCTTCAAGCAAGTGGAGAAGATGGGTATTAGCACCACCGATCTCTTGCTCGAAACGATGGTCTGCCGCAGTAGACTTGATATCCGCCGCCGTCAAGACAAAGGAGAGGTTATCGTCATCAATGACAAGGAAGTTCACTTTCCGAACAGGCGGATGACCACTCTTGAATATGGTTTGTCTCTCTCAGGCGACTCGGTCAATTATGACCAACTTGCCGCCACCATCGAGAACCTGACCCTCGGCGCCTATAACGTTGAGCAGTATTCGAAAACCCCCGATAAAAAAAAGAACCAGACTTTCCTCCGTCTGCAAACTTTATTTCGGATACAACTCCTAAAGCGCCTGGAGAGCAGCATCACATCTTTCATCTCCACGGCGCAGAAGTTGCTGCGTTTCAGCGATAAAGTCATCGAGGCGCTACGGGAAGGCCGATGGCTCACCAATGACGAATACCGACGGTTGCTGCTCGATTTCACGACGCAGCTTGAAGAAGATGATGAGGGTGATGGGTCTACTTATCTTGAAGAGCTAAATGAGAGGGACCCGAGCGGCTATGATATTGAACGACTCGAAGCCGATGTTTTGGCGGATCGCCAGAGGCTCGATCCGCTGATAAACAAGGCCAGGTTGCTTGAGGGTGCGAACGACGGGAAGATCGCCCGCCTAAAAGAGGAGCTCAAGAAGCTCCTTCCCGCGCAGAAAGTACTCATCTTCACTTCCTATGCCGATACCGCCGACTACATATATGAGCAGCTTACCACGGATAGAGAGTTTATGGATTCTGTGCGCGATGTTCGAATCGAAAAGATCGTGGGTGGTACCAAACCAGCCGATAAAACACGCTTGGTCGAGGAATTTGCCCCGAAGGCAAACAATGAGTCCAAGGAACCGGCTAATCCTATCCAAGCCCTCGTCTCAACCGATGTTCTCTCCGAGGGGCAGAATTTGCAGGACTGCGGGTACCTCATCAACTACGACCTTCACTTCAACCCTGTCCGTATGATCCAGCGGAACGGACGAATCGACCGGCTGTCTTCCCCACACCAGGACATTACCATTGCCAACTTCTTCCCGGAGGGCGAGCTTGAAAAGCAGTTGAAGATAGTCGAGCGGCTGCAGAAAAAAATCAAGCAGATTCAGGATACCTTGCCGACTGACTCTAGCGTCATCGGCGAGACCGTTCGGGTATTCAGCCTAGAAGAATTGCGCAAAACCAAGGCAGGTGACGTATCGGTTATTGACCAGATCGACTCGGAGAACCCAATCAATCGTTTCCACGATATGCTCAATGAGGTCATCCAGATGCTGCAGGACTTCGGCATCGAGGAGGTGAGCAAGATTCCATTCGGTTGTCAGAGCAATAAGAAATCCACACACCGTGGAGTGTTCGTCTGCGTGATCGCGGGAAAGCGAGAGGAGCACAAGAACTGCTGGTGGCTTTACTATTCTTTCGACCAACCTTCGTCAGACTTGCTCCCTAAACCTGTCCAGGAACCCAGTCAGATCATTGAACTGATTCGCAGTCCAAAACCGCCTTCAAAAGATAGGTGCGTGCCGGACGTATCGCCGCGTGACATCAATTGGGAGATTATCCTCGACGCCAAGCGGCGGTGCAGGGAAATGCTGATCGAGCAAGCCCGCAATGAGGAACAGGGACAGGTTTGGGCAACCGGTCATATCAACAAGAAGATCAAGACCTTCTTCGCCGCTCGTCCAGACCCATCACCCAACAACATCTCCCAGCGACTCGGGCGATACTCCCTGGAGAATCACAAAATTAAGGCCGAAGAGATGATGAAAGCAGCGCGGGAAAGCACGGATACGTCGGCGTTCGTGAAATGGCTTGATGAGAATCTCCCGCTCGTCAATCAAGCGAACGATAACCCGGAGACGATGCCCCTTGAGGTCGTCAGTTATCTTGAGCTAATCCCTGAAACGGAGGCTGCCACCGCATGAGCCTTGACCTGCTTCATCGTCTATCCGGGACAGACCAGGAGTTTGTGCAGGGTCTCGTTGAGCTTGGTTGGTACAAGTACGAGCCGATGCTCACGGACTGCAATTTGATGGGTAAAGCTCGATCGTGCCTAAATCCGCAATTAAAAGCGGCCGGAGAGGTGCGGGGAACGGATGCTTGGGTCTATCGGCTGTATATGCAGCATGGCAAGTGGCAGGATGCCGTTGCAATTGTTGAGAGTTATCTCAAGCGGGAGCCAAAGTTTGCGGTTGTCTTCTGCACTCTTCCGGGAGAACTGCTTATACTCGTTCCTTCAAACCCGGACAAAGCTTTCAGGCGTGCAGAAAGTGGTCTAACTGTTGATTGTATCTGCTTGGACACCCGCCGGCCATCCAATTTCGAGACGGAGACGATCAAGAAGCTGAGGGAAGCGCCGGACAAGCGCTTCAGGGCGCGCTTGCAGGAGATGGTCAATACCGAGCGGGTTACAAAGAAGTTTTACGACCGCTTTCAGAAGGAGCTCAGCAACTTCCAGGAGCTCATTGGCGGAATTACCGTTGATGAGGATAGGCTTTGGTATTCATCGGTTATGCTCAATCGCCTTATGTTCATCTACTTCCTTCAGCGGAAGGGCTTCCTGGATGGCAAGCGCGATTATCTGAGCAACCGATTTAAGGCAGTTCAAGAAAGGCGGGGCAAAAACGAATTCCAGTCGTTCTACCGATGCTTTTTGTTACGCTTATTTCATGAAGGGCTTGGGTCACGCAAGCGCGAGCCGGATTTTGAGGAACTGCTAGGGAAAATCCCCTATTTGAACGGCGGACTGTTCGAGGTTCATGATATCGAGAGCCGTTATTTGGATGAAACCAGGCGCACCCTTATTGATATTCCCGATGAGGCTTTCAAGAGCATGTTCTCGTTTTTCGATGAATATGAATGGTGTTTGGACACTCGACCCTCGCGCACCGAGAGGGAGATCAACCCCGAAGTGCTCGGCTACATCTTCGAGAAGTATGTCAACCAGAAGCAGATGGGGGCCTACTATACCAAAGAGGACATCACCGATTACATCTCCAAAAACACCATCATCCCCTACATCTTCGATGCCGCCGAAAAGAGGTATAAGGCGGCCTTTGAGGGAGAGGATGCGGTCTGGCTGCTGCTCCATATAGAGCCGGATAGGTATATTTACGATGCGGTTCAGAAGGGTGTGGAGCTTGAACTGCCGGAAGATATTGCCTGCGGGCTGGATGATGTATCGAAGCGGGACAAGTGGAATACGCCCGCTCCGGAGGAGTATGCCCTGCCGACGGAGATATGGCGGGAAGTGATCGCGCGCCGAAAGCGATACGAGGAGTTGCGCGGTAAGCTGGAGCGGGGCGAGATACGATCCATTGATGATCTTATCACTTTCAATCTGAACATTATCCAATTTGCCAGGGACATCATAGAAATTACGGACAGTCCGGAACTGATCCGCGCAATCTGGTACACGATGGCGGGCCGATTGCCGGAGATCGGCGCGAACACAACCCCGATCCCGCCGCTGACCGTGCTCGACCCCACCTGCGGCTCCGGCGCATTTCTATTTGCCGCTCTGAATATCCTGGAACCGCTCTACGAGGGCTGCCTGGAGCGGATGCAGGCGTTTGTGGCGGAAGCGGATGCTACCGGCGATTCGCGCAAGTATCCCGACTTCCGAAGCGTTCTCGCCAGGATGAGCGATACCGCAAAGCACCCGAGCCGGGAGTACTTCATCCTCAAATCAATTATCCTGAACAACCTCTACGGCGTGGACATAATGGAGGAGGCGGTGGAGATATGCAAGCTCCGGCTTTTCCTGAAGCTGGCCGCCGTCGTTGAGCCGAACGAGACAAGGGACAACTGCGGCCTGGAGCCGCTGCCGGACATTGACTTCAACATCCGGGCTGGGAACACGCTGGTCGGTTTCGCCACTGAAAAAGAAGTTCGAGATGCAACTTCCGAGGGCAAAGTCAAACAGCAAGCGATGATAGAAGAATGTATCTCAGGACAAATGGAGCTCATAGGCGACATAGACAAGAGCCCCGCTTTCAGAGGCATAATGGATAGACTGGATATTGTAGATGCCGCTTATGAGCAATTTCGCCAGCAGCAGGTCGAATTGGGCGGTGATGTGACGGCGGAAGATAAAATGGCGCTCCGGGCGAAGCTCTCTGATCTTGAGAATGAGTTGAACCGCTATCTCGCCAGACGATACATTTTCGCTTCGGTTCAAAATAAAGAGAAATACGAGCAATGGCTTGAGACCCACAAGCCATTCCACTGGTTTGTGGAGTTCTATGGGATCATGAAGCGCGGCGGGTTCGATGTGATTATTGGAAATCCGCCGTATGTTGAGTATTCCAAAGTAGAAAAGGACTATAGGATCAAGGGATATGCCACTCTGAGTTGCGGAAATCTATATTCTCTCATCGTTGAACGTATTCGATTTCTGGCTGGATCGAATGCCAGAACTGGTCTAATCATACCGATGGCGATAGTTAGCACTCAACGAATGGGGCTAGCAATCGAGCAGTATCTTGAATCCTCGTCTACATTATGGGGGAGTCATTATGCCGGCGATTCGTATCCAGGGACATTATTCAATGGGGTGAAAGCGCAACTCAGCATTCTGTTATCAGCACGAGGCGTGAAGATATCCAAGATGTTTTCCACAAGATACAGAAGATGGTTCCAAGAAGAGCGTGATTATATTTTATACAACCAACTGGAATATTCTGACATTGCTGACCTTTATGATGAGGATAACTTCATAAGGCTAGGTAATATAATTGAACAGTCAATATGGTGCAAGATAAGGTCACAAATCCGTTTATCTATGACATTGGATAACAACAGGGAGGACTTTTTCTTTAGAAACTACAGCGGCAGTTACTATAGGTTATTCTTTGATAAGGAACCCCCATTTATTAAAAATGGAGTTGCAGTCAGATCCAGTTCGATCTCCACCATAGGTTTACGCAATCCCAGCGATAAATTTGTGATCTTGGGATTACTTAGCTCTACACTTTTCTACTGGTATCACCAGAAGACGTCGGACGCTTGGCATGTATCACAAAAACAGGTTGCAGATTTTAGATTTGATCTCTCTAGACTTTCCCATGGAGATAGAGCACTGATTGAGAGTGCGGCTAAATCCTTCTTGTTTGAGTTGTGGCAGAATGCAAAATGGGTGAACTACACAAGACGAGGGGATACAAACGTCTACCAGGAATTCTACGCCCGCAGGTCAAAGCGCTGGATTGATCAAATTGATCGTGTTTTAGCCAAGCATTACGGCTTTACCGACGAGGAACTGGACTTCATCATCAACTATGACATCAAGTACCGGATGGGGTTGAGCGGTGCAGCGGAAGATAAGGAGGAGGAGAAGGAATGACAAAAGAAACCGCGATAAAGCTGTTCGAGTCAAAGCAGGTACGCACGGCGTGGAACGAGAAGGAAGCGAGGTGGTATTTTTCAGTCTCCGACGTCATCGGCGTACTCACCGATAGCGAAGACCCAAAAGCCTACTGGAGGCAGCTAAAGAAGCGTGAACCTCAACTCGTGACAAATTGTCACGGGTTGAGGATGGAGTCGAGGGATGGCAAAATGCGCACAGAGGACAGCGCGAATGCCGAGGGGCTGCTGCGTATCATCCAATCGGTGCCTTCCCCCAAGGCGGAGCCTTTCAAGCGATGGCTGGCGCGGGTCGGCTACGAGCGTATGGAGGAGATCGAGAACCCGGAGCTGGCCCAACGGCGGATGCGAGAGCTATACCGAGCAAAAGGCTACTCGGACGATTGGATCGAGAAGCGCGTGCGCGGCATGGCCATACGCGATGAACTGACCGACGAGTGGAAGAATCGGGGCGTCAAGGAGGGCAAGGAATACGCCATCCTGACCGCCGAGATCAGCAAGGCCACCTTTGGCATGACGCCAAGCGAGTACAAGGATTACAAAGAGCTAACCAGACCTGGAGACAACCTGCGCGATCACATGACGGATTTGGAGCTGATCTTCACCATGCTGGGGGAAGCGTCCACGACCGAGATCGCGAGGACGCGGGACGCGCAGGGTTTTGGCGAGAACAAAGAGGCGGCTGCGGACGGCGGAAAGGTGGCCGGAAACGCTCGCGAAGACTTGGAAAAGAAGTCGGGACGCCGGGTGGCATCCAAAGCCAACTTCAAATCGTTGTCCGAGGCTCACCGGAGTGAACTCGAGCCGGGAGAATGAACCTGTCGAAGCTGCGCTAAACGATGGCGGTCTCCAAGTATCGGCTGGACAAATGGCAATAGTGCACAATATCTTCGAGCTGCCACTGATCAGTGGGCGCGATACGGTCGCGCGCAGCCTGCATGGGATCGGCAATTCCGAGAACGTCCGTCGCCGCAAGATCGGCCTGCTTTGTTCTATCCGGTGCCCGGGCGCCATCATACTAAAGACGCTCGACCTGATGCAGGAGCTTCGGAAAATGGACGTGTGCATCGTCAGCGGTTTTCACTCGCCGCTGGAACAGGAATGCCTTAAAGTGCTGTTGCGGGGAACTTGCGGCATCGCGATCTGCTACGCTCGCAGCCTTCCGAAACGGATACCGGCGGAGCTTATTAAGCCGATTGAGGATGGCCGCCTGCTCATCTTATCCGCCTACGACGAGAAGCGCCACCGAGCAACGTCCGAAACATCGGCAGAGCGAAACAAGATCGCATGCATACTTGCCGGCGCGGTGTTTGTCCCCTATGCTTCACCGGGTGGCAAGATCGAAACGCTGTGCCGGGAGATGTTGGGCTTCGGTAAGCGAGTGATGACCTTCGGAGGCGCTCACAATGAATCGTTGCTGGCTGCCGGTGTATCGGCTATAGCCATAGCAGATGAGTTATTTTCAGCCATCGAGAGCGGATGATTTGGTTGCGCAACAGCGGTTTTATGGAGATGGGGCGTTCGATTAACCCTCAAAGCGCCCCTCCTCATTCCCCGGCTCTATTTCCTCATCAGATGGTCAACCGGCGAGGCCAGCCGATGGGCGGCCTGCAGATCGGCTTCCGCCACCGCTGCATACCTCCGTGTCATCGCCAGCCCGCTATGCCCCAATTGCATCTGCAAGCTGAACGGATTGGCGCCGTTCCTCAAGAAGGAAATCGCGAAGCTATGCCTTAGCAGGTGACCGTAGCAGTTGCGCTGGATTCCGGCCGCTTTGCCCAACGTGGCGATAATCCGCAGGACGCCGCTTCGAGTCAAAGGAGCGCCGGCGTCGTTGCCCCGCTCGCTTCGGAACAGGTATTCATTCTTCTCGGCGGGGAAGTACTTGAGGTAGGCCCAAACCGCTTTCGTCGTCTTTGCGCCGATGCAGACGGTTCTGGCTTTGTTGCCTTTACCCATCCTCACCAGCACCTGACGGGTGTTTAGGTCAACGTCGGAAACGCGCAGATTGCAGAGCTCGGAGGTACGCAACCCGCTGTCCAGCATCAGCAGGACAATGGCGTGGTCGCGCTCGTGGTGTCGGTCATGGCGGGACGCTTCAACCAGCGCGGCCATCTCTTCAATGGTCAACGGGTTCACCGTCTCCTGGCGCACAATCGGCCCCTTGAGTGAGGCCATCGGTGATTGAGTGATTTTTACCTCATCGGAGGCGGCACACCAATTAAAAAAAGCCTTGAGGTCACGGAAATAGCCCCAATTGGTGACCGGTTTCTTGTTGCCACCATCCCGCTTGACCGCCATGGCGGACAGGAATCGCTTAATGGCGGTGGAATCGGCCACCAGCTCGCCGGTTTTGAGGTAGTCCACGAACCGGCGCATCACCCAGCGCCGCTCGTTCAGAGTCGTCTTGCTAAACTGCCGAAATTCGCCGTCCAGAAGCCATGCTTGAGCCGCGTCTTCTACCTGATCGGCGGTCAGGGCGGCGGTTGCGGAATCGGAAAATAATGCTGCCACTTGCCCAAAATCTCCTTTTTAAGGTTTTTCGATTTCGGGCTGACATGCTCAAAAAAGCGTCTTTTTCGCCGAATTTCATCCATGAAATCCGTTAGTTAACCGGTAAACCTGCTTAATTGGTGGACCTGGTAAGAGTCGAACTTACGACCTCACCCTTATCAGGGGTGCGCTCTAACCAACTGAGCTACAGGTCCCGGTAGGG
>JAKBZR010000099.1 GCA_021842405.1 bacterium | reverse complement strand
TATAACCATTCAGATGTCAAGTTATATGGTGTGCACTACACTAGCGGATATTCCATTACCCCCGTTCGATAATTCCGCCTCCGATGGCTATGCGGTACGTTCGAGCGACGTTCGTGGAGCCAGCCGTGAGACGCCGATCCGCCTGAGCATAATCGGCGAATCAATCGCAGGGGGGCCTTTTGGCGGTCGCGTCGTTTCAGGCACGTCGGTGGTCATTTTAACCGGCGCCCCCATGCCGGCAGGTGCCGATGCCGTCATTCGAGTGGAAGATACCTCGCGCGAAGAGGATGCGGTGCTGATCTACCGTTCGGTACCTATTGGAAATGACGTTCGGCTGGCGGGGGAGGACGTTCAATCCGGGCAGGCGGCATTGCCGGCCGGAACAAGGATCGGGCCTGCCGCAGTGGGGCTGCTCGCCGCGCTCGGTCGCGAAAAAATAGATGTCCGTCGGCGGCCGAAAGTGGTCTTATTTACTACCGGCGATGAGGTGGTGCCGGTCGGCTGCGAGCTACGGCCAGGGCAGATACATAACTCCAATCAATATATTTTGACCACTCTCATTCAATCCAGTGGGGGATATTTAACCGAATTTCTCCACCTCCCAGACGATCCGGTTGCAATCCGGCAGGCTTTTCACCAGGCTTTAGCGGCGGGGCCCGACCTCTTGATTACGGTGGGCGGTGTTTCGGTCGGTGAGCGGGATTACGTAAAAGCGGTGGTTGAGGAGATGGGTGATCTGATATTGTGGAAGGTGGCGATGAAGCCGGGAAAGCCCATCGCCTACGGACGTTTGGGATCATCTCACTTTTTCGGCTTGCCGGGTAACCCGGTTTCAGCAATGATCACGTTTCAACTTTTCGTCCATCGAGCGATTGCCCGAATGTCGGGCGCGGACTCCCCCTCTCTCATCCTCACCGCGAAATTAGCGGCTCCGATTCACCATCATCCGGGTAGACGTGAATTTATACGCGGATATTTGGAATCGGGTGAAGATCTGCCGATTGCGGTACCGTCCACCGGTCAGGGGTCGGCCGATTTATATGGCTCCGTTTCGACGAATGCACTCATCGTGGTGCCGGAGGACTGCGAAGGGGTGGAAGCAGGTGAGAAGGTAAAAGTTCAACTCATCGGAGCGTTTTAAACGATGGGCAGGCGACCTACCGGTCAGTGGCTCTGGTGCGGGTTTGCTTTTAGCGCGGTCGGTGTAATCGTCTCATTTCACCAATTGGCCCGATCAACCGCTCATCAGCTCCTTTCTCCTAATGGGCGCTACGCCATCCATGAGGCATTTCCGACATCAATGCCGATTCCACGAATGCTGGTGTTTCCGGGATGGTTGATAGACCGGATCGAGATTGCATCCGGAATTTCAGCCGGTGCTGCGATGCTGATTGGCCTCGCGCTTTACGGATTTTTAGCCTGGGTTGTTCTGCAAGCGTTAAATCCCACCGCCCGCTTGACGGTTGGCCCCGGCCCATTCCGAATCCGGGATTTTTTCAGCACGTTTATGGATAGCCGGCCGATTACCAAGTTGCTGCTTCTCGCGGTTCCTTCGTCGGTGGTAGTCGGCATGCTGTGGTTGCTTTTGGGAGCGGCACTTCCCAGTGAAGCTTCAGCCTCACTGCTTCAATTTGCAATATCCAGTGCAATCGTGTTTTACCTGTTCAGCCGCGATGGGGTTGCCGGCGACTGCACCACCCTCAACATCGCTCCTTTACCCGATCGCGCTACGACTGCCCTGCTTCTAAGCCGCGGCTGCCTAGCCGGCTGCTTTGTTTTTGCCGCCTGGCAATTCATGCCCTTTCAGGGACCGACCGTCCTTTTCAATTACTATCAAAGTTTGTCCTACATAGGACTTGCTCAGTGGGAGTGGATCGCATTCGCATTTATGGGGATAAATACCTTGCTATGGTTCTCGGTTGGGCTGGCGATTGCGGCGCTGGGGCTGCCGCTTTCAGCGCCCAAACGGCGGATAGAGTTTACCGCGTTGCCATTGATCCTATTGGCGTTGGTGCTCGTCTACGGGCGGCTTGACCTCCCCAGCGTGTGGCGTTACCGCCACGATTACAGCACCAATCTGAATCCAAATGAAACCGTGCAACTGCTGTCACAGCGCGCGCAATTGCAAAATACAACCCCGACCCAGCGTGTTTTATTTGTGGGTGGGTTGAATCCGCCGGGCGCTGTGCAGGTGTGGAACCAAAGCATCGTCGGCGTGACCGCCTCGACCGAGAATGACCGGAAACTGCTTCACTTTTTACGGGACCGCAATTACCAATCGAGTCTCAATTTCGTTGCGCTGGAGCACCTTTTCGATAGCGCCGCGTTTCATTGGGATGTGCCGAAAATGATGATGGTTGACCTGATCAGCCTGGAACACTGCCCGTATCCGATATTTTTAAATTTACTGCTTGAGGCGCTGAAAAACTGCGCGGCAACGCCTGAAAACCTTCGTGCGCTGGATCAGCTAGCCGACACGCGCCGTTTTCAGATATCGGATCGAAGAGCGGAGCTGTTGATCGCCGATCTTTATAAAAAGTTTGGAGCGAAAAGCCGGGCGATGGTCTGGTATCGCCGCGCGGGACTTTCTCAAATGCGCTTGCAGGAGATCGCACCGCAACCTCCCGCCTTTACAGGCGGTGAAATCAGCGGGCGTATATGGGTGAACAACCGCCCGGCCGGCGATTGCAAAGTGGGCGTAATGCCCATCTCCGCCCTCGCTGAACTGAAAAGTGGTGTGGAGATGCTGGCCCCCGGCCGAATCAGGCCATACTGGATGCGATGGCTGGCCGCTGCAACTCGAACAGCCGCCGATGGTAAATTTCAAATTAGTCATCTAAGGCAAAATCGGTATATCATAGTGGTTTGCGACAACCGGATACAACCTGGAGTGGATGGGGTTCAACCGGTGCTGGTGAAAAAAATTTTACCGGTTGATGTTTCGGCCACTGCTCCCAAGTCGGATATCGGTAACATCGAAATTACCGCCCCACCTGGCACATTAAAGCTGCCGACTCCCATTCTGGCCTCATTGAACGATTTTGTTTCGACAAAAAACATCCCGCTTTGAATTAAGAACAACTGACATCTATGGTGACCTAGTGCTTGGTGCTGGATTTATCGCTCGCTTTGTTGGAATGGGATGAGTGAGATTGCTTCGTTTTGGCCGACAGCTCTCTCCTTTCAGCGGCGGTCATCGGCGGGATGGGGTGTTTGTCAGGCAGAGCGTTGTATCCCCGTTTCACGAAATCCAATACAACGTGAGCATGCTCCTGAATTAATTTCACCACATAGGGGTTCTTTGAGGTCTCAATCACCTTCAGGCCGTTGTGCAGAAAAGTGAGCTGATGATGGATGTGCTTTTCGTATTTAAAGAGCGCAACGAAGAGCGGATCAAACGGTCGGACCACTTTGCCTTGCTTCATCAAACCGTACATCTGAAGCGCGTGATCTTGAATAGCCTTTGCCACCTTCGGGTCTTTTGAGGTGGTAACCGTAACGACCCCATTGGGGATATTTTTAACCGTGCGGTGAATTTTTTTGTGGTTGTCCAACAGGATGCCAAGATAGTTCGGCTGCTTAGCCGATGCAGTGGATGCTTTCGATTCTTTAGTCGAACGGTGGCTTGATTTGCCGGCCGTATTATGGCTGGTGGACTTTGAGGAGGATGCCAGCGCGGAAGGTTGTGTAACCGCCAGCAACAACGTTAGCAAGATAATGATAAATATAATTTTGCTTCGCATCATTGCCTCCCACTGTCAGAATCACCGGAAACAAGACGATCAGATTGAGGTGCGGTCCATCGGCTTGGTTCGGCGGGCCGATTGGATCATGATGTACTTGGCGATATTTTCCATACTTAAGAGGCCGACCAGCCGGCCGGCCGACAACACCGGAATGGTGGAACAGCCGCTATTTTGCATTCGTTCGACAACCGGCTCCAGCATCTCGGCCTCCAAGGCGGTCGTGAAGTCCTTGCGCATGATATGCCCGATCGTGATCGGCTCTCCAACACGGGGAGCGGCTGCAATGAGATCGTTGCGGGTAATGATGCCGACCACCTGTTCACCGCTCAGCACCGGAAAGTCATGCTGCGGGCCGTTCAGCAGCAGTTGAATGGCGGAATCGATCGAATCGTACTCGGTGAGTTTAATGAAATCGGTCATCATTGCATCGCGAACCGGTATTCCAATAAAAGCCGATCGCACTTGCGCTACCGTCACCTCCTGACCTGCCCCGAGGAAGACGAACACGGCTATAATGAGCAGAAACAGGTGGGCGAACAGCAAGCTATAGAAGCCCATTAAGATAGCGAGGAATTGGCCGATGTGGGCGGCCAGTTGGGTTGCCCGGATATATTCCATCCGCTGGGCTAAAAGGGCGCGGAGAATGCGGCCTCCATCCATCGGGAAGGCAGGCAGCAAATTAAAGAAAAAGAGGATCAGATTGACCAGTATCAGGCGAACGACGATGGGACCGTTGATCAGGCTCATTTGACTCAACGAAACCGAGCTGCCCGATATCAAAAACCAGATGGTCAATAATAAGGCGATGACCACGTTTACGCTGGGGCCTGCCATGGCGACCAACAGCTCCTCTTTCGGCTCGCGCGGGATATGATCGAGCCTTGCGACGCCGCCGATCGGAAGCAGGATGATGTCGCGCGTTGCGATACCAAAATGGCGAGCCATCATCGCGTGTCCCAACTCGTGAATCACAACGCAGGCGAACAGTGCGATAACAAAGCTCTCTTCGGCAAAAGTGGTGGCCACGCTTTGCCCTGAAGTCCACTGCATCAATGCAACCAAGATCAGCAGGAACCAGAAGGTGCTATGGACATATAGGTCAATTCCAAGTAGTTTTCCTACCTTCCATGACCACTTCACGGTAAAACTCCCTTTGCGGCGAATGCCGAACGAATGCTTTTTGAGATTATCGGTATCACGGCTATCGCTTAAAACCGCACTCATGAATATATACGAAACCAGCCCCGATTTCGGTGATATTCAACATCTGCCTGCAGCAGTCTGGCCTGCCGATTACTAAGCACTCCGACCCTTACAATACCCGATAATTGAGCTTGACGCGGATTAGTAAGAGTTCAGTTTTGCGGGAGTGATTTTCGTTCGCCCCCCACCCCGGCCCTCCCCCTTAAGTGGTTGTTGAAAAAGTCCTGCCACTTCGTCATTCCCGCGAAAGCGGGAATCCAGTTCCCTGCCTAGCGGCTTGCCGGGTCGCTCATTTCGATCGGTAAAGATGGACTGGATTCCCGCGTTCGCGGGAATGACGAAAGAGCGGGCTTCCGTGGCTTTTTCAACAACTTCTTAAGGGATGTACAAAGGGAGAGGGGATGCCGGTTCTTCCTGTTTTATGGTGTCAACATCATCCCCGACTCGATGGGACCTGTCTGCAACACCGGTCTACCGCCTGCCTGCCGTTAGGCAGGCCGATCGAGGTCTCCAGTAAAATTAACCGGCCTTCAGCACCATTCTCAGCAAACCTGAACTCTTGCGTTCAGTTTTATGGGAATGATTTTTGTTCGCCCCCACCCAGCCCTCCCCGCAAGCGGGGAGGGAGTTTAGCGGCGGTGCTTTTATCTTGCCTCCCCCCCCAGTCCCTCTTAACCCCCTCCCCCGTTTACGGGGGAGGGTGTTGATTATTGCTATAGGGGTAAAGCCTGCTGCCGAAATTGTGCATTGAAGCTGTTCGTGCCATCCCAGTTAAGAGTGAGGGTGTCGTAAACCGATTCAAGGCAGAGTCACTCCATGTGTGAAGCGGTGGATTCGGCGGTTGGCTTGAATCCGGATGGATTCCCGCTTTCGCGGGAATGACGAGCAGGACGAAACCCTAAAAAGTTTTAAAAACCTTTAGGGTTTCGTCCCAATGTACGCGGGGGTGTGCCCCTACTGCGCTAGGTGGGGTGGCCGGATATTGCAATCCCTCAATCGTCTGAGCCACGATTTATGGGATTAAAGCATGACCATGATTTAAGCGGGAAAATGTCACGAAGCCAGCATCATGGCAATCTTTTAATCATGCAAATTCCGGTTCAGACAACAAGAACGTTTATACCTTCGGTAGCAGGTACGGTTTGCGATAAACACGCCTCAAGAGCTCGGTGGCGTTCTGATCGCCGGTGCAGACCATTTTCTCTGGATCAAACCATATTTTTCGGCCGCTCCGCAGCGAGACGTTTCCCAGCAGACAGGTTACGGTGGAGATATGGGTGATCTCGACATCGGAGGCGGGGCGCCGGCGGGTTTTTACGCAGGTCAGAAAATTGCGCCAGTGGGGCACCTTATCATCATTGCCGGAGCTCTGCTGAGCGGGGATGCGGCCTTTTTCCGGGTAAAGGGAAAATCCGCCCCGATCCACTCTGAGCGTGCCGTTGGTGCCATAAAATTCGATGCCGTAATCGGCGCCATCGGTGTGACGGCCGTTTTGTTTGCGCATCTCATAAACCAGGGTGTAGGGATAGGCGTTATTGCCGCCGCCTTCCATATCATAGGAGACATATTGGGTGTCGGGCGTGTCGCGATCATCCGGAATGCAGTATTTACCACCCACCGCGCTCACGCTTTTGGGCAGCCCTGACTTCATTCCCCAAAGCACGATATCGTTCAAATGAACGCCCCAATCGGTGATCATCCCACCGGCGTAGTCGTAAAACCAGCGGAACGTGAAGTGACAGCGATGCGAATTATACTCACGCTTCGGGGCCGGCCCAAGCCAAAAATCATAATCCAGGCCCGGCGGCGGGTTGCCGATGATGGGAGTACCCATGCCATCCTCATTGCTGACGTTCCAGGTTCGGCAAAATGTAATTCGGCCCAGCAAGCCGGATTGGACAATTTCCACTGCTCGGATAAAATGAGGGTCGGTCCGTTGTTGAGTGCCGCCGTTGACAACCCGGTTGTATTTGCGGGCCGCTTTCACCATATCAGCGCTTTCGACCACGTTGTGAGCAAGCGGTTTTTCACAATAGACATCCTTACCGGCCTGGCAGGCGGTAATGGTCGGGATGGCATGCCAGTGATCGGGTGTGGAGACGCAGACGACCTCCACATTCTTATTGGCGATCAGATCGCGATAATCGTGGTAGCCCTTCGCGCTGGGATAGCGGCTTTGAGCGCCAGCCAGGTGCTTTGCATCCACATCGCAGAGAGCAACCACATTTGCCATGCCGGTCGCGACGGCGGCGCCCATATTGCCCATTCCCATTCCACCACAACCGACCAGTCCAACGTTGATCTTTTCATTGGCGCTCGGCGGGCGAATTTGGGCGGCCGCCTCTTCAGCCTCAAGAGCCTCCAGTGCGGCCGCTCCCACACCGATGCCGAATGAAGTGCGCTTTAAAAACTCTCTTCGGGAAATGTCATTTGTCATTGAATTCTCCTTTCAGCCAACTCCGTTTAAATAGATGAACCGTTTTCGCTGATGATCTGGCCTCTTATTGTCGGCGAGGGTTACATAGAAAATGCAATTGGAAACTTCAATCGGAGAATTCGGCGGCGGGCGTGAAAATTCCTTGCCAATAGTAGATTAGAATGAGCATATAGAAACTCTACTGGATGCCGGGTTCCGCTTCGCCGCCCCGGAATGACACCCCAAAGGTATTATCTCATTTTTCAACAGCCAGTTACAGGGTAAACATATCGGGGGTATAGAGGAGGCGTTTTTGTTCGAGCATCGCTTGGTTGGCAATGATAATGGTGGCGCAGGCTTTCAGTCCGTCTTCCCAATTGCACAGGACCGGCTCGCCATTGTGGATACTGTTAAAAAAGCCCTCCATCTCGAGCTGGTAGTCGCTTTTCCCTGATGAGCGTCCGTGGAGCTGCATTTGGCCCACCTTAGCGCCGGACAGCAGCTTGCGGCTGGCCGATGCGCTCAGCAGGATTGCTTCGGCGTCTGCTCCCGATTTCACTCGGCGGGCGGCCGACGCCCATTCCAGCTTTTGCGCCTTCGGCTCACGATAGAGAAAACCCTGCTCGTCTTTATCGCTGGTGAGGCGAATCGTTCCCTCATCGCCCATAAACTGCTCATAAAAGCCGTCGAACTGGTTGGTTGTAAGCGCTTCGTAGGATACCTTCACGCCATTGGGATACTCGAAGATGCAGTGCACGTTGTCAAAAATATCACGGCCGTCTTGCCAGTAGTCAATTCCGCCGACTCCGGTCACCGCGATCGGGGTGGCATCCAGAAACCAGTTGACGACATGGAGCTGGTGGCTGGCGAGCTCGGCCATCAGTCCCTGGGATCGGTCCGAGTAGAGCCGCCAGTTCAACAGTGGATCCAGGTTTTTGTCGCTCACCGGCCGGCGCCAGCTTCCGTTCCGGTTCCACTGGGCGCGAGCCGTTGTAATGCGTCCCAATATCTTTTCATTGCGGATGAGGTGCCATGCGTAGTTGTAGAGCACACTATACCGTCGCTGGTGCCCGATCTGGAGGATTCGCCCGCAGCTTTGAGCGGTGCGAGCCATTGATTTTGCCTCATTGATGCTATAGGCCATCAACTTTTCACAAAATACATGTTTGCCGGCCTGCAGCGCGTTATTGACCACCTCGGCATGGAGGTAGAGCGGGGTGGTATTGATGACGGCGGTAATATCTTTGTGATCTAAAATCCGGCGGTAATTGGTCACTGTTTCGGCGGAGGGCGCCATCCGATGCGCCTCATCCAGATTCGGTGGATAGGCATCGCAAAGCGCTTTTACCACAACACCGGGGATGCGAGGGAGGTAGCGGAGCAGATACTGCCCCTGAGCGCCGGTGCCGATGACGGCGCAATGAATCGGCTCAAGGGGCGCTCCCACTTGAGTTTCGCGTTTCCAGTGGCTAAACCAACGGCTAAAGGGAGACGGACGTTGAACGAGCCCATTCCCATCCGATTCAGGCAATGAGCCGTTATCACTCGCCAATCAAAGGTTCTCCTTCATTTTCTCAATTCTAAACTATGATACTCGAACGATGTGTGGATCAAGGTTGCATAGGGCGATATGGATTGCATCGCCGTTTTGGATTGATCTGCCTGCAGCAGGCCGGCCGGCCAGCAGAGCCGATAAATTGGGATGCTCCTCACAGAAGGATTGCGCTCTCTCCCAACCCATCACAAACAGGGCGGTCGCATACGCGTCGCTGATTGCGGCCGATGGGCTAAGCACGCTGACAGATGCCATCTCGCTTGCCGGCCGGCCGGTGGACGGAACGATAATGTGGCCGTAGCGAATCCCCTTATGGATGAAATACTGTTCCGTGTTGGCCGAGGTGGAGAGGGCGGAGTCCTGAAGAAAAATCGTGGCCAACGATTGAGCCGGCTGAACCGGATTTTGCAGCCCTATTTTCCAAGGTGAGCCACCCGGGCTGCTACCGATTGCATAGAGAGTGCTATTTCCGGCGTTCACCAAGGCGTCAGCGACGCCGTTTCGTCTCAGGCGGCTCACCACCCGATCCACCGCGTAGCCCTTTCCAACCGCGCCCAGGTCGAGCTGGATACCGGAACGGGAGAAGCGCACCGAACTGGTTTTTGGTTGAAGGTTGACGGTGCGTGTTCCGGATCGAGATACCGCTGTTCGGATGCGGAAGGCCGATGGGACGCGCCGCCGCTGCCGATGGGTTTGCCAGAGCTGGGTAATGGCGCCGGTTGCGATGTCAAAGCAGCCGTCGGTTTCCCGGTAAATTTCGATGCAGCGCTCCAGCAGGTCGAAGAGCCGGCCCTCCACGCCTACCCAGTTGCTTGCGGCCTCCGCATTGATTCGGCTGATATCGCTGTCGGGGCGGTAACGGCTAAGCTGCGCCTCAAGCCGCTCAACCTCATCCAGCGCATCGCTCGCGGCATCGGTGCACTCGGAGTCCGAGAGTCCGTGGAGGTAAATCTCGAATTGACAACCCATTGCCGGGCGCGTAGCCCGAATGCAAAGGGTTGTCACTGAAACCGGCGACATCGTGCTTATGACCGGCCGCCGTTTCCGATGGGGGAAAATACGCGGATGCGGATATGGCGAAAATCAACCTCATTGGTGTGGCTTTGCAAACCGATATAACCCTCTTTCGCCCGCTGCCAAAACGGCGGCCCCTCAATTCCCTTATTAACCTTCGGGTCATCGAGATTGGGAACGCTAATGATAACGTGGCCGTTTAGCTTGACGGTCAGGTGCTCGCCGACCAGCGTGATGTCGTAGTGGTTCCACTGGTTTGCCGGCTTCGTCACGTTGACGTTCGGGGCCACCGCACCATAGAGGGCGCCGCATCCCTGCACGCCGAAGCTGCGGCCATGGTCGTCAATGATCTGGATCTCCATGCCGGTGAAGGAAGGGTTGCCGTCCAGTGCGGAGCGAAGCATCACGCCGCTGTTGGTGAGGCTGTTGATGTCGGTGGCGTGGCTGGGCGACATTCTAAAATCGAGCTGCAGCTCGAAATCCTTGTACATGCGGTTGGAGCGAAGCCATCCGCCCCGTCCCTGAGTGATCAACAGGCCGTTGTGAACGCTCCAATCCTGGGCGCCCATCGGAGTCCAGCCGTCCAAATTCTTGCCATTAAAGAGGGGGATGAATTTCCCCTTGTGGTAGCGGGTGGTTTGATGGGTTTTCGCAAATGAGGGCAGAGCAACAGTGACCAGGCAGAGAACGCAGGTGATGAAGAGAAGGCGAGTGCGAGTTGGAGACATTCCGGTTACTCAGCTCCTTTCTTGGAGTGCGAGATATTGACGATTATTTCGGGAAAATGATTGGAATTTCCTGCCGTTGGTTGCCGGAAGAGGTCGTCAACCAACGGGAAGAGTGGGTCCGCCGCTCTCCATACCACGATACTTACGGCAAGAGGGTGCTGGACGATTGAGTTCTCTGTAGATCG
>JAKBZR010000098.1 GCA_021842405.1 bacterium | reverse complement strand
TCGGATTGTTGAAGCTGTTCAATTCAATCTCCTTCCCGCCCTGATCTACACTAATTAAAGATAAGGAAAGTGTCTCACTCTATATTGGCACATAGGGAAGAGGCATTCGACCTTATGAGATCCTTGACACTTTACGCAATCCATTAAAAGTTCTACCTGGATACGGCGATGTTACGCGATACATAGGTCAGTATGCAGAATTGCGGATTAACTTAGCAGGAAAAGTGGTAACCGCGATTCGATTCAAGCCACCGTGGCTGCCATAAATAAAGAGGAGAAATAATGGCGCTGCTTCGAGGGAAAACAGAGGGAATTCAACTAATCTCAAAACCCCATCGCATTCGAAGAGAGGAACAAATCGTATGGATTTGTTTTTTATTCGAGATAAAGTGGGGTACTACAGATTATTTATCATACACATCATATCTCACTCAGTATGATTTAATTGAGTTGAGATCCTTCTTAAGGGACATTAGCGCTTGTCGAAGAGACGCTTTTCTTTTTTCAAATACTGATAACGACTTCATCCTTGAAGCACAATGCTCGGAATCGAAGAACGATATCTTTGTAGGCTGTTGGGTCGGAGAACCTTATCAGCTTATGAAAGGCTATCGTTTTGTTGTTGTAGTTGGTGATCTTGGTAGCTTTGCTGATGAATTAGAGGCGGATGAAGCATTGATAATGAGGCTAAATGAGTTGTAAAATATTTAGAAATTATAACACTCTTGGTTAATAGAAAATTTTGCCGGCCTGGTATCCGAGCGGCTGGTCAGCTCCAACCGCAGCCTCTGGTACGCCTTCGGGCCGCAGGGGGAGACCCGGGAGCTAACCGACAGCACCGGCTCGGTGGCGGACAGCTACACCTATTCCGCCTACGGTGAGTTGACCGCCTCCAGCGGCAGCGATGTCAACCCCTTCCGTTACGGCGGCCAGTTTGGGTACTATACCGATGCGACCTTCGGCACCATCCTGTGCGGCTTCCGCTGGTACGACCCCGACCTGGGCCGCTGGCTCTCCCGCGACCCGCCTGCTGCACCTGTCTGCCGCCAGGCAGACAACTCTTTTTACCCATGTTGGGAGAGGGCTGGTGAATGAGATCGCTTCGCTTCGCTCGCAATGACACCTTCCTACCTTGTGGGGGAAGGCTGGGATGGGGGGGGCGATCAATGCCGCCATAAATCATTCCCCGTAAACTGAACTCTTACCCTGGTCCGTCTACTTTATATACGCTATATTCCTGGGCAATATGCGGATATAACGCGATCGGCGAGAGGGGTTTACCCCTTTATGCCGGTCAGCGTCACCCCCTGGATGAAGGTGCGCTGGGCGAAGAAGAAAAGCACCATGATCGGCAGCGTCATCACGGTGGAGGCGGCCATCAGCATGGACCATTCGGCGCCGTGCTGGCTTACGAACTGTTGCAATCCCAGCGCCAGCGTATAGAGGCGGTCATCGTTGAGGTAGAGCAGCGGCCCCATGAAATCGTTCCAGCCGCCGACAAAGGTAAAAAGGGCGACGGTGGCCAGCGCCGGTTTCGCCAGCGGCAGGATCACCCTCCAGTAGATACCCGTCTCGCTGCAGCCGTCAATTCGCGCCGCATCGGAGAGCTCGTTGGGGATCGTCATAAAAAATTGGCGTAAAAAAAAGTTGTAAAAGGCGCTACCGAGAAAACTGGGCAGAATGAGCGGCTTGAAGGTGTTGATCCAGCCCAGCCACTTGAATATGGTGAAGGTGGGGATTAGGGTGACCTGAGCCGGCAAGATGAGTGAAACCAGCAGCGAGCTGAACACCACCTTGCGGTATCGCCACTGTATTTTTGCCAGACTGTAGGCAACCAGCGAGCACGAGATGAGGGTGCCGAACACGGTGGAAACGCAGATGAACACCGTATTCCTCAGATAGAGCCAAAAGGGGATGTACCGAAGCGCGCGGGGGAAGTTTTGCCAGACGATCGGATGCGGCACCCAGACCGGCGGCATGGCGAAAACCTGCGCGTCCGGCTTCAAAGCGGTGCTAAGCAGCCAGTAAAACGGCAACCCGAAAGAGACGCCGATTCCCAGCAAAATCAGGTGGGTCAACACGGTCCGCCATAACGGTTTACGTCGGTTCAACGCCTGCGTCTCCCCTCTAACCGCATCATTAACCTCCCTCTCCCGCGTAATAGACCCAGCTCATCGAAGTGCGCAGCACAATCAAGGTGCAGATCATCGTGATGATAAAGAGAACCCACGCCATGGCCGAAGCGTAGCCCATCCGGAAATCGAGAAACGCTTGGTTAAACAGGTGAAGCGCGTAGAAAAGGGTTGAGTTCTCGGGGCCGCCGTTGGTCATCACATAGACCTGGGTGAAATATTGAAACGAACCAATCAATCCCATGATGAGATTAAACAAGATGACCGGGGATAGCATCGGCATGGTAACGTTCCAAAACTGACTCAGCGAATTGGCGCCGTCGAGCGAGGCGGCCTCATAAAGCGACTGTGGCACGTCCTGCAATCCGGCCAGGTAGATCACCATGCTGCCGCCCACGCTCCATAATCCCATCATAATGAGCGCCGGTTTGGACCAGGCCGGATCCAGCAGCCAGGCCGGCGGATGAACCACCCCCGCCTTTTGCAGCAAAATATTGATCAGGCCGATGCTCGGATTAAACAGCCAGAGCCATAAGATCGAGGTCGCCACCAGCGGAGTGATTGCGGGCAGATAGTAGAGCGTGCGGTAAAAGGCCATGCCCTTCACCTTTTGGTTGAGCAACAGGGCGATCCCCACCCCGGCGACCAAACTCACCGGCAGGCCGAATATCACCATGTAAAGAGTGTTCCAGAGTGAGATCCAGAAATGGGGATCGCCGGTCAGCAAACGCTGGTAGTTGTACAGCCCGACCCAATGGGGCGACCGGATGGCATCGTAATTACAGAAGCTGTAGTAGAGGGAAGCCACAATCGGATAGGCGATGAAAGTGCTGAATCCGATCAACCACGGCAAGGCGAACAGAAGCCCGTATCGCTGATTTCGACGGGCGGTTGCGGTAGTTCTGGACTTACTGATCTTTAAGCTCCTTTAAGGTTCGGTTCAGCTCACTTTGCATCCTGGCCTGAAGCCGGTCCAGCAGCTTTTGCGGACTCTGGTTGGAGTGAACGGCCTCATCCTCCACGCGCTGGATATCCTGGCTGTACTCGGTCCAAATCGGAATTGGAGGCGGGCCGAAGCTGTTCCGGCCGTTCGCCAGATGGATTGCAAAGCGGAATAGCGGGTCATCTTGAAACATCGGTAATTTCCCCACGCTTCGGAGAGGCGGCACGTTCCCGATGGCATGGCAAAATTGCCCCACCGCGTGCGGACTGGTCATCCAGTTTAAGAAGGTCCAAGCCTGCTGTTTATGTTTGCAGGCGGCCGGTATCACAAAAACGCTGCCGCCCGATACGGTTGTATCCGGCCGTCCGCCCGGCGGAGAGGGCAGCGGAAACCAGCCCCAATTCAGATGGGGGGCGTAGCGCCGAATGAATTTCTCCGCCCATTCCCCGGTTGACCACATCGCGATTTTTCCAACAAAAAAGGGACCGTTGACGGTGGCTGTATTGCCGAAGGTGGTTTCAAACGCCTCGATTTTGCGAATCCCGTACTTTTTGGCGAATGAGACCAGCCAGCGCAGCGCCGCCACGTTATGCGGGTCGTTTGCGGTGACCTTGCCGGTTTTGGGGTCATACCAGCGGCCGTCGAATACGTAAGCCCACATCTCCAGCCCGGCAGGGTGAAAGCCCAGCCGAATGAAGTTGCCGTTGGCGTCTCGCAGGGTGCATTTGGCAGCATCCTCATCCAGTTGCAGGATGGTGCGGGGAGGATCGTTTATCCCGGCCTGTTTAAAGATATCCTTGTTGTAAGCGATGAAATCGGTATTGGTGGTCATCGCGAGCGCGTACACGTGACCGTTCACCTGCAACATGCGGGCGACACCGGGAGTATACTCAGTGTTCACGTTGCGCCCCGCCTGTTTCAGATAAGGATCGAGCGGCGTCAAGACACCCCGCATGGCATAGCTGGCCAGATCCTCGGCCCAGACGGTGCTCATCACGTCGGGAGTGGTGCCTCCCGCAAAGGCGATCCGAACTTTTTCGTATTGCGAGCCGCTGGTGAATTGGGAAACCATCCTTACGTGAATATCGGGGTGAGTGCGGTTGAATTCATCCACCAGCTTACGGAGCGCCTTCAGCTCATGGCCGCTCCAACCGGTCCAGTAGACGATCTCAACGCCGGGACCGTGGTAGCCGGAAGTGCAGCCGGTCGCGCCCAGTACGACCCCGCTGAAAAGCGCGAGGAGGCAAATCGTACGCCCTATTCGGTTAAAGCGATACCGTTTCACGGATAATTTTTGAATCCTTGCGATTCATTCTAGTAATTTCAGTCACGTCGCAGCCGAGCAGGTAATTTCTAGCCCGATCGAGGCCGTATCCCACCAGCTTCGGGCCGTGACTGTCGTCCCCAAAGCAAAATGGGATTCCCATCTCCGCCGCCATCTTCACCACTTCCGGTCCGGGATACGGCTCTGCCAAGCCCTTCCGCCATCCGGCCGTATTCAGGTCAAGGATGCCGCCGGTTTTCTGAATCGTTTCCAGCGCTTGACGGAGCGATCGGGCCACATCGGCATCCAGTAATTCATCCCACCGCTCCCGTTGAACGTTCTTCTTGATCAGGTCGAGGTGCCCAACAACCTCCGGCTTGAGCCGCTCGACCATCTCGGTCACCGCCTCGTAATAGGCAGCCGCCAATCTCCGCACGTCGCCGAAACGCTGTACCGCCCGCCGGAAATCCTCAATATCCCCATCAATCTGAATCTCGTCCACATAGTGCACCGAGCCGACCATATAATCGAGATGGTTCTCGTTTTTCATATCCAACATTCGTTTATCATAGCTTGATGAGGGCACTACTTCCGCTTCCATTCCGCAAAGGATGGTCAGACGGGGCTTGTATTCAGAGACCAACCGCCGAACGGCGGCCGCGTATTCCCTGAAATCGGCCTGAATTTTCTCGACCGTCCAGCCCAATTCGCGCTCATGGGCGTAAAGAAAGCGATCTTCATCGCGGGGGGCGTGCTCTGAAACGCCGTAAATGGCAAAATCGGACGCAACCGCCGCATCGAGCACTTCACGTAAGGCGCCCTCCGCATGGTCGCAAAATTCCCCGCTGTGGCCGCCGTGCAGCGAAACCCGCCAAGCTTCAGTCATTCAGTCCATCCAAGCCACGACAGATATGCCCCAAAACGTCGGGATATAGCGATTTCCAGACCGATGGCGGTCAGGTTGGCGCAGTAGGGCACGATGTGAAGAGATGAGGCGGCCGCCGCATCCGCCCCCTCCTGGGTAATGGCCCCGTCGCTCCGGCAATGTTGTAGGATGGCATTTGCAGCGCGATGCACCCTGTTCACACCGTCATCTCCCCTAGCGAAGACTAAAGCTGGCGTGAAGATGAATCCAATCATCTCTGCCGTCACCATCGCGTTCAGCCACGGATCCAACCATTTTTTGGATGGGCGCAAGCTCATGCGGTTGCCTGAGCGATAAATCGGCGGGAGTTGACCACACTGCGCGGCATCGCGGTGGTCGGATCTTCATGACCTTCGTACTCGATGTTCAGCCATCCGTTAAAGCCGGCCGCTGCCAGGTGCTTTACGCATTGAAGCAGATTGACGTCCCCTTCGCCGATCGCGGTGCCGTAAAACTTCTTGCCCTCAATCGAGGAGTAGGCCGGGCCTTCGTATCCTTCCGGCGCCGCTTTGAAATCTTTGAAATGCACCATATAAGCGTGCTTTGCCAGCGCCGCCACCGCCTCATCCGAGAGCTGATGCACGAGCTGGAAATTGCCGGTGTCCGGGTTGGCGCCGAAGTTGGGCGAGCCGACTTTCTCGATGATGGTCAATACCTGATCGCTACGGCCGGCCAGTTTCCCGTGATTTTCCAGCGCCAGATAGACGCCGTTTTTTTCCGCATAACGGGCGCCCTGCTGCAGCCCTTCAATGATCCAACCCAACGCCTGTTCGAATGTGATGCCCTCAGTCGGGTTGCCGCTGAAGACCCGCACCACCTTTGCGCCAAGCTCCTTCGCCGAATCGACGCCCTTCAGGATGACATCGGTCTGCTTCCGCCGCTCACCAGCATCCGGACTGACCAGGTTGTTGCCCACCGAGAAAACGCCGCAGGGCAGCCCGGTTTCAGCCAGCGCCCGCTTTGCCGCCTCAAATTCGGCCGGCCCCGGCATGAAGTAGTCGAGCAGCTCCACTCCGTCGGCGCCAAGCTCCTTTGCGGTTTTGATGAAGCCGGTCACATCAATCTTTTTCTGCTGCCATGGATGCACGTAGCTCCACATGCTGATTCCTAGTTTCAAGAAATCGCTCCTTTACTGTTGAATTTATTATTAATTAGGGCAATTATTAAAAGACACGTAAGAATTCACTTCTCTTGGGATGATTATGTCAGCATCGGTAGTCACACCCAAGAGGGAGGGGAATATTCCCCCCTCCACAAACTAAGAGTACCCTCATCCCTTCCAATGCATCGCCGGTTGAATTGAGCCGGTCGGAGCGGTCCACGTGAAAGGATCCTCTCAATAGATGCGAACGGTTGCCGTCTGCTGGGGCTTCAATCGGATGGTCAACTCCCCGTTCACCGGTTTCAACGACATCTTCCGCTCTTCCACTAAGTTGTCCAACTCGGCATGCCGGCGCGCGCCGTTGAGCTGAATTTGGGCGATCGCCGGTCGGAGACGCAGGTTGCGCAGGCGAATGATCGTGCCATTGCCGTCCTCCGCGCCCTTAATGGTCACCACCTCCACCCCACTGCCCATGATTCGAATCGAGGGATGCGATGGAGGAGCCAGATAGCTCGAAATTCCGGCCGGTAGCGGGGTGGTCGCGCCCTTGCCGAAATGCTCGCAAGCGGTGGTGGAGAGCGGTGTGGATGAGCTGGTCAAATCGTAGCGGAACTCCAAATCGCCGCCCTGCTCCGCCCGGTAGTTGGTGAACCAGTAGTTGTTCATCACGTAGGAGAATATCCAGCCGTTGGTGATATCGGCATGGGGCAGCCAACGGCCGCGATTGATATCGCAAAGCGTGATGAGGGGCGCATCCGGTGAAGTCCAGACCACATTGGCGCCGCTCGATCCCCGGCAAGAGACCCAATCGCGGATCGCGTACCAATCGGTGCAGGCGCCGGTCACGAAATCGCGGGTCGGGTCGGCGATGGCATCGGTTGTGTCCAATAGAAAGTGGGGGCGGATGAACTTAAACGGAAAGGCGACATAAACCGCCTCTTTCGATAGAACCGGCTTTTTCGTCATCTTCACGATTACCTCGATGCGTTTCTGCTGGTTATAGAGGCGAATTCGGGTCTCTATCATCGGGATGGAGGGAGCGGTCGAATGAATGGTGATTTCCGAGTAGATCGCCCCCATTTTCACCGGCGATATTGAGGTGATGCGGGCGGGCATCACACTGATGGTATTTTGCGGCGGTGCCAATTCTTGGCCTCCGGAGTTGACGACGACATTGGGCAGCGGCAGGGATGGATCGGAGTTGATCAGGCGGGTTCCGTCGCCTCCCGCCGCGTAGAGCACCTGGCCGAATGAATAGGGACAAGCGCTGTCCATCAACTCCCGACCGCTCCGGCGATCCACCACGCTCACCACTCCATGTTCAGGCGAAATATTGAGGCGGTAATATCGGTTCAGTAAAACGAAAGCGGAACTTGATCGAACCGATTGCGCCGCTTTCACCGGCACGAACCGGTAAATTCGATATCCCAGCGGCGGCACATCGGTGGCGTAAAACCGGATTTGATCTTTGCTCGATTGGGCGGGGCAAACGTGTCCTCCGGAATCTACCACCTTCCAGGACGTTGCATTGGCATAGGGCAGTCGAACGATGCCGCTCTTCGGCCAGGAGAGTGGATTTACCACCACGATGTCTCCCTTTCGAGCCGGCACGCTCTGCATGAACGCTTCCAATCCCGATGTCTCCAGCTCACGGGTTTGGCGATCACCCTCCAGCGCGTATGCCTTTTTAACCGCCCACTGGTCGCGGGTCTCCGGAGAGTTGGGGTCGGAAACGGATCCCGCCGCTCCCCAGGTATGCTCGTCGTAAAGGAAGAGGTTCGTCCACGCCCGGTCGAAAGCGGCGAGCGGGTATTTGTCTCGATTCCCGGCCAGACGCGCCAGCGACCAGAGCGTCTCCGCGGTGGTGATTCGCTGTTGACTCTGCCGATTCAGCGCCGTTTCAAAAGCGCTGGATCCGGCTCCATCCTCCCAGTAGGATCCAAAACCCCCACGGATGGTGGGTATCGCTTTGGGATTTTGGCGGATGATCGCATGAAAAAATTGGGGTTCGGTCGCCAGAACCAACCTGGGATAGGCGTATTTTTGATTCCATTCCGCGATCTGCGAGCCGTAATCCGGATTGACGATCATATTTTCATACAGCGCCCCGTAAACGTAGATATCGCGGAAAGGATAGCCTTTATTATCGTATCCGTTAATCAATCCGTTGACCCAGCTCGCCATCTGTGACATGGATGGATGCGGATTTTGATTGAGCCAGAGGCTCTGACCATAACCGTTGCTCAACCAGGTGAGCACTTTCGAGCCGTCCGGCCCCTCCCAATAAAATGGAGTATGAATTCCCGAGTTATAGAGTGTCAGGGCGCGTGTCTGGTTGATGCCTTCCGCAAAATAGTGGACGCCGCTGCCGCCCAACGCGGAGGCCAGCCCCCAGTTTGCGGAGGGCACATCGGTGAGGTCGGCGGCGGTAATTGGTATTCCAAATTCCCGATGGAGGCGTGCGCCGACGTAAGCGTAGCGGTTCATCTCTTCATCGGACATCAGACCGGTCAGCATGTTGAAATAGCCGGCCGTTACCTCGATTTGGCCGTCATGAATGAAATGAAGGAGTTCCTTTTTAGCGGCTTGGGGGCGATTGTGCAGGTAGTTCATCACCTCCCAAGTCCCTTCCAGGTTCCACTTGAAATTTGGATTTCGCCGGCACATCGCCAGCACCTGATCCAGGTTTTGCTCGTGGAGTTTTCGCACGACCGATTGCAGCGCGGTGTAGCCGTTGTCAATGTGAACGCTTGGGACGATGTAGATGGTCCACTTTCGCTGAGGGGCGACCGTTCCATCGGCGTGAAAGCGGCGCCCGGCTGCGCTCAGCGCTACGCTCACCGCGGTGGGACGGCTGACCGGCGGAATCGGGAGCGGTATCGAGTTATGGCCGAAATGAAGCGCCATCGGCACCCGCCGGCTGGAACCGGATGCATCATGGATTTCAGCTTGAGCGGTTATCGGTTCTCCAAAATCGTCCGCGCTAAGGATAACCGATTGCATCGTGCGGCCCTGCCATCGAATGTAAAAGATGCTGGGCTGAAGGGAGACGTTGGATATCGGCTGAGCGGGCTGTCCGGGATCGGTTTCCAGCAAAATGGAATCGTAGAGCAGCCAGCTTCCGGCCGTAATGGTGAGAGTGATGCGATTTGTTCCTGACCTCAAAAGGATGGGATCGAATTGAATTCGGGTCGCCAGCGGATTGCCGAGCTTTTCATTGCCGAGAACCGCGTCGCCGGGACCGGGCGGCAGATTGACGCTGGTGGTTGCGCCGTTGATTTTAGCCTGCAAGGTCGGCGGGAGCTGGCCCTGGGTGCTTACGGTATGGATCACCAGCTCGCATTGAGTGCTGGGCGGTTGATTCAGGTTAAATTGTATCGTCAAAGGATGCTCGGCGCCGTTGGCCCAGGTGTCGTCCGGTCCCGGCTGAATGTAGGGCCAATCGGAGGGATGGTTGACGCCGATGCGATAAGTGAAGGGGCCGGGGTAGCGCTGCGCAAACGCCGGGTAGTTGCCGAATAGGGCGAACTCTTTACCCGAATGATCGGTGGCGCCGATCCGCCAGAGGATTTGAGGGGCGGCGTATGCGGTTAAAATAGTGGAGCTTGAGAAAAGTACGACGCCAAACAGAGTGATAGCGGAGCGCAAGAAAGCGCCCCTTTTTTGAATCGGCATGCTTGAAGTAGTCTCCCAAGGGAAAATTGGTATTACATCACTTGATCTAGAAGGATTTATATCATTTTTACTGCTCCGGCAATGTTATAGCGTAATTATCCTCACCTCACTGCTCCTGCCTGTCGTTATCGTCCACAACGCACCGATCCCCTAAACCCTAAAGGTTCTAAAAACCTTCAGGGTTTAGCCCCTAGCTACTGCCCGTTGACTTCACTCGCCGGAATATAGGAGATGATATATCCGGTGTCAGCACCCTCGGATTCACGGATTGGCTCATGAATAACGCCGATCACGGGCGGAGATGTCAATTGGGGAGTATAATTCTGGAGATCTGATAGGAATCCCGACAGCTTATCGATTGGCTTGAGTTCTTTAGCTTTATCAACAGGAGGATCTTCCGAATTATCTTTGCATTCGCCGATACCCCATATAACTATTCCTCCATCAGAATTAGCAAATCCGCTTAACGCCTTACCGAGATTCTTCCGATCATCATCCGTCATTTGTCCGCTAACGCTGGCAGTTGTTTTAAATTCAAGAGTAAGACTTTCTGCCCACATTTCGTCCTTGATCCGCCGAATCAGAGACATCCCTTCTATGCGTAATTGGTTAAATAGGTCGCTCAAACCATCCATGCTTTGTTTTCTTCAACTTTCGCGCACTTTGCTAATCAGGCTAAAAATGATGCGCCGCACGTTACCTTACGCCTGTCCTCCTCAGTAATCACGTGAACAACTGGATTCCCGCTTTCGCGGGAATGACGTTGAGGAATGATGCGCCGCACGTTACCTTACGCCTGTCCTCCTC
>JAKBZR010000097.1 GCA_021842405.1 bacterium | reverse complement strand
CGTTGCCCCCCAATGCCACCTCGATGGCGGTACGATACCCCTCCGGAATGGTAACCAGATCGGCCACCAGCTCGTAACGGCCGGCAAGCTCGCCCTTACGAGCCGCTGAGAGCACCGCACGCACGCCGGCATAAAGCCCTTCGAAAGACCGTTGCAGCTCACTTAAAGCGTTCAAACGGGCGCGGGATTGGGTCAACTCATGGAGTCTATCCGATCGCTGGCGTTCAATTATAGCGATCCGGCTTACAAGATCATCCCTCCGTTCGGAGAGTTCGTCAGCCGTATTCTTGAGTTGAATGATTTCTTTGGTGATGACATCATTTTCACCACTTAGCCGCTCCTTCTCCTGAGTGGAAAGCTGTAGCTTTTGCTCCAGGTCACCCTTGCGACTGGCCAAGCTGGATTTTTCGGTTTCCAATGTGCGGTGGCGTTCCCGGATGGTCGCAATTTGAGCGGCCATGGCGGTCTCATCTTGAGCGGATTTCAACTGCTGCTCATGCTCTTGCTGCAGCAACGTTTCCAGTTCTTGAATGAGGCGCTCCGACGACTTGAGATCATTTTCCAGTGCCATGACTGTTTCTTGCACTTGATTACGCCGGCCGGTGGCAGTTTCCAAACGCTGCCGTAGGTCGGTTCGCTCGTTGTTTAAGATCAGAATGGTGCTTTGATGCTGCTCTCGATCGCGCTCCAACTCCAGCCGCACCCGTTCCGCGTTGGAGCATCGCTCTTGAGCCAAAATCAGTTCGCTTTTGCTTTTATCCAAAGCGCTCAGGCAAGATTGGGAGTGATTTCGGGCGGCGTCGAGATCGGCTTCCAACGCGCTCATCCGCCGGGCTAATTCATCGCTGCGCTGCTCCAGTGTTTCGATCTCGAGATCGTTTTGCTGAGTGTACCGGCTGCCTTCGTCTAACCTGGCTTTTACCTCGGACTGATCCGCTTCCGTTTTTTGAAGCTCCCAGACTAGCAGGCCGGTCTCTATTTGTCGCAAACGAGCGGTCAACTCTCGGTAGCGGCGGGCCAGATCAGCCTGTTCGGAAAGCGGCTCGCGCTCCGATTCCAGCTCCGACATAATATCGTAAACGCGCTGGAGATTGGTCTCGGCTTGCTCCAGCTTGCGGAGCGCTTCCTGCTTACGCACGCGATATTTCTTGATGCCTGCCGCCTCTTCAAACAGTGAGCGGCGCTCCTCCGGCGTGGCGGACAGCACCGCATCCACATCCCCCTGCCCCACAAAGGCGTAGGCCCCGCGGCCGGATCCGGTATCCAGCAGCAAATCTACGATATCCTTCAATCGGCATTGGCGATTGTTGATGAGGTACTGGCTTTCACCGGAGCGAAACAGTCGTCGGGTTATCATGACTTCCGAATGCTGGATGGGAAGCGATTGGTCGGTATTATCCAGTGTGATCTGCACATCGGCCAAGTTCAGGGGACGGCGATGCTGCGAACCGGCAAAAATGACATCCTTGCCATCCAAGCCACGGATCGCTCTTGGATTTTGCTCGCCCAATACCCAGAGGATGGCATCCACTATATTGGATTTGCCGCTTCCGTTCGGGCCGACGACGGCGGTCAATCCGGATCCAAACGTAATATCTGTTTTATCGGCAAAGGTTTTAAAGCCAAGCAGTTGCAGCTTTTTGAGTAACAATCAACACTCCGGGTATACAGCGGCCGGTTATTGCCGCGATTGTAGCGGAATTTGGGGGAAGCATCGTGTGAAATCATTATGTGCCGGAGAGGGGACTCGAACCCCTAAGCCCTTGCGAGCACTAGACCCTGAACCTAGCGTGTTTGCCAATTTCACCACTCCGGCATTGGTGCCACGTCTCTATTGCACCATTATATTCAATCTGGTATACTTTGTCAATCGGAAGCCGGTAAAATACGGTTCGGGAAGGCGCGCGCATTTCTTTGATTCTTACCGTTACGCTGAATGCAGCGGTTGATCGCACCTATCGCATACCACATTTTAAATTGGATCGGGTCCATCGACCCAGCAAGCAGTGGGTTACCGCCGGAGGAAAGGGCATCAACGTCGCCCGCGTCTTGCATACGCTTGGCGCTGATGTGGTTGCAACCGGTATTTTGGGCGGGCAAACCGGTGAGTTCATTCTGAAGTCTCTGGAACAGTCCGGAATCGCGGCCCGCTTCGTGAAAACGAGCGAGGATTCACGGCTTTGTATCGCGGTTATTGATGAAATAACGGGATATCAAACCGAGATCAACGAGGTCGGCCCTCGCGTTTCGCAATATGAGGTGGAACAACTCGAGCAAACGGTGGCCGCATTGATCGAGACCCATCAATGCGATTACGTTGCTTTGAGTGGAAGCGTGCCGCCGGGAGTTGACGATTGCATCTACGCGCGATTGATCTCAATGGCCAACAAAAGCGGTACGCAAGCCGTATTAGATAGTAGCGGTGCTCCCTTACAAGATGCGATTGAAGCAAAGCCGTGGATGGTGAAACCGAATCGTTACGAAATGGCTTCGCTGATTGGCCGGCATGATTTATCGGCAGCGGATGTTCCACGCGCAATCGGGTGGCTTCATGGAAGAGGCGTTTCGAACATTGCACTCACGCTGGGCGCGCTGGGCGCTCTGCTCTGTTCGGAAGATCGGGTTTGGTGGGCGAAACCGCCGAAAGTTACACCGATCAGCGCGGTGGGTTGTGGAGATTCTTTTGTGGGCGGGTTTTTGTATGGAATGAGTCAGCGGCTTTGCCCTCCTTCAGCGTTGGCAATTGCGATGGGGGCAGCCGCCGCAAACCTGGAATCATACGGGGCCGCCATGATGCCCAAAGACTTGATCTTGAAACGATCCGAGAATGTAACCATTCAAGAGATCGGAATGGATGAGATCGGCCATGCTATTCTTATTTGATAGTCCGGTTCAACTAATCATTGTATTGGTAATTGCGCTGGTAATATTGGGGCCTCAACGGATGCCCGAAGTGAGTCGGATGCTGGCGACCGCCATCAAAGAGCTGCGAAAAGCGTCGCACGAGGTGATGTCCACCTTTAACGTGGATCATATCAGTGACTATCCTTATGAGCCGCCGCAGCGATCGGGTTATGACCAGTATGACCCAACTGTGCTGCCAGATTATCCCGATTATAAGAACGGGCATCGTGACTACCTAACTGAAGACCGCCGTTTCGATGTTAAAGAGCCGGATAAGACGATCGGTGTTTACAACTCTGCGATTGAGGCGTCCGGTGGTGATCCGGGGGAGGAGCCCGTAAGCTGGACTGGGCCCACCGAAGAGCATAAGTCGGACCCAACCCAGAGTGAAGGAGAAAATCATGCTTAACGCTATTGCTATGTTTGATAGCCCCACCCAGTGGATTATCGTGGCGGCCATTCTGCTGCTGTTGTTCGGCGGTAGCCGCATCCCCGAATTAATGAAGGGACTGGGAGAAGGGATGCGCGAGTTTAAAAAAACAATGAGTGAAGAGCCGAAATCGGAGGAAAAGGCGGAAGAGAAGAAACCCGACACCGCCGGCAAATAATCATTTCAATTACAGTTGGTCAGAGATGAAATTTGGTAACAGTGAGTGACCGGCATTCTCAAATCGTCTGAAAACAAAGTAAGGGGTAGAACTTGCACATCGTTCACGGAGCCTTATCCATTTTACAAGTAATCATTTCGATCGTGTTGATCATCATCGTTATGATGCAGACATCCAAAAGCGAAGGGTTGGGCGGCACCATCGGGGGTCAAATTTCCAGCACGTTTAAGGGCAAGCCGGGATTTGACGATCGCTTGAGCTACTATACCCGGTTGATTGCGGTCGTGTTTTTTGCTTGCAGCATCTTGGTCGCGATGACCATTTTGAATCGGTAGGCGCACTGGCGTAATCTATCTGTCGGTAAAAGCATCTCCTGCGGCTGACCCACCGGCACTATGAATAACGATATGCCCCGCTTCTGGTGGGTGGTACCGTATTTTTCATCATCCTCTTAGATCAGCTCTGAAATGGCTCGATAAGCGTTTTGGAGGAGAGCCACATTATCGGTGCTTAATCGGGAAAACGGCAAGCGGCTTTCACCGAATTGATTGCCTTGCAAGCCGGCTAAATATTTAAGGGCGGGTATACCACCTGCCCTTTTCACCGCTTCTCTCAGGGCGTTGATCGCTTTTTGAAGGTCTTTGTCACCATTCCACACTTTCACCATAATGGTAGGCACGATGTTGGCCAGCGCAGAGATAAATCCAGCCGCCCCCAGTTCTCGGCTCTCGCTGGCAAAGCCATCGCTGGCTGCCAAAACGGTGATGGTTTTGCCGTATCGGGCTATCAAATCCATCATGCGGTCGCGTTGACCGGTACTGTCCTTGATACCGGCAATCGCCCCTGCCTCAACCATGCGATCCAGCGCTGGCAGTGAAATGGCGTTGCCAACATAGGCAGGGATGTTGTAGCAAAAAACCGGCAGCGAGGTGGATTGGTGAACCATCTCGTAGTATTGAACGATGGTCGCATCGCTGGCCGGATAGTAGATGGGCGGCGGCAGGAAGACGGCATCGGCGCCGCATTCTTCCGAAAATCGAGCCAGACTGTTGATTTCTTCCAAATCGCGGTCCCAGATACCGGCGATCACCGGACAATTTCCAGCGGCCGCTTTTACCGTTGCCACGATCACATCGCGCTTTTCGCTGCTGGACAGGTAGAAAAACTCACCGGTCGTACCAGCCGGACAAAGTCCCCTCACCCCTGAATTGATTAAAAACTGCGTGTAATCATAGATAACTCCCCGATCCAATCGGTTGCTTGGATCAAAGGGAGTTAAAGTCGCGACCATAATGCCAATAAACGCGGCGTTGCTCCGAGTTGGTTTGTCGGGCTGGTTCAAAGGATTATCACCTCATATCGGGCGGTCACAGAGGATCGCCACTACTCACTCCGAGGGGGTAGGTCAAGATGGGGGCGCACCCTTCAATCAGATTGAAGATTATGCCTAATATTTAACGTCCCTGATAATAATATAATGAATGGATTCTATTCTTTGGATAATTCAATTGGAAGGCTCTCGCCTCTATCACCGCTCCAACTTTGGAGAGGAAAAATATTTCCCTCCCCCTTTGACGAGGGAGGGTTAGGGTGGGGGTGACTACCGATGCTGCCATAATAATCCCAAGAGAAGTGAATTCTCATGTGCTTATTAATAAATGTCCCCATTAATTTTTAGCTTGGTCATTATTTGCCATTAGGTCGAGCCTTGCTTGGCACTCTCAGGCGTCGGCTTTGATCCCGATTTTGGAGAAACCTCCTCGGCCGGCATTCCATCCCCCGGTGTCGCTTGGCCTAATCCTGGGATGCGCTGCAGCAGGTCGGTGAGTTTAATGCCGGTCATTGCCTCCAGGATGGGCGGCACTTGAGAGACGATCTGAGTGACTTCACCGGTTAAACGGCTAGCGCCGACACCGTCCCCTCCCCCACCGGAGTTGATTAAGACAATGTGGTCAATCTTTGACAGCGGCGATGCAACCGCTTGAGCCATCTCGGGCAGCTTTTCGATAAACATCTGAGCGACCGCCGCCTCATTATAGGAGCGGAAGGCTTCCGCGCGCTTGGCCATTGCCAGCGCCTCGGCCAGTCCCTGCGCTTTTATGGCTTCGGCCTGAGCCAAGCCCTTTGCCTCGATGGCCTTTGCTTCGGCCATCGCGGTGGCCTGTGTAACCTCGGCGGCGGCCAGTCCGCGTACCTTATTCGCCTCCGCCTCCGCCGTTCCGGTAGCTTTCACCACTTCAGCTTGAGCAAAGCCGGTTGTCTTCATCGCGGCTGCTTGTCCTTGAGCGGTCGTTTGAAGTCGAAATTGCTCCGCTTCAGCGATGGTCTGAATCCGCTGCCGCTCCGCTTCGGCCGGCTTTTGGACGGTCGCTGCTAGCTCCTTTTCTTTGCGCAGGATTTCCTGCTCCTGTACTTGAGTTTGTTTTTCCTTCTCAACGTACTCGACCATCACCTCCTGCTCTTTTACGAGCTGGGCGGTTTTATATCTTTGCAGGTCGTAAGCCAGATCCGCTTCCGCCTTCTTTTGGTTGACGGAGGCGTCGAAATCTTGGACCTTGATGTTATAATCGCGCTGAGCCTCGGCAATTTGAGTATCGGCCGCCAGTTTGGCCATCTGCGCGAGCTGATTGGCCTCCGCCGACTTAATGGTGGCGTCGCGGGTTGCCTCCGCCTCACCGATCGTCGCATCCCGTTTAACCTGAGCAATTCGCGGCTTCCCCAATGCCTCCAGGTAACCGCGTGAATCGCTGATCTCTCGAATCGTGAAGGAGACGACGGTTAGACCCATATTGGATAAATCCTGCGCGGTGACCTCGGCCACCTTTTGGGCAAAGGCTTCGTGGCCGGCGTATATCTCTTCAACCGTCAAAGTGCCCAGAATGGCGCGAAGATGGCCGGCCATCATTTGGTAGGCGATCTGTTTGATCTCGTCCAGCGATTTTGATAAAAACTGCTCGGCCGCCGTGCGAATGGAGACGTCGTCACCTTTTACTTTTATCTGGGCAACGCCATCCACCTTGATCGGCACGCCGAGCCGGGTATAAAACTCCGGCGTCTGGATGTCGAGCGTAACCAATTCCAGCGACATCACCTCAACCCGCTCCTTCAACGGATTAACCAGCGTGCCGCCACCCTTAACGACCCGGAAGCCGAGCCGTTTTCGTTCACCGCGATCGTCCTGCACCACCTCACCGCTGCCGCCGGAAATGATCAAGACTTCATTGGGACCGACGCGGCGATAGAGTGAGCTGTAGATGATAATGTACACCACAACCAGAAATACAAAGGCTCCCGCCCCTACCAGGAGCAATTCGAGGGGACCCATGCCAAACATTCGAGCTCCTCCCTGATTCAGTTGATTGTTGTCTCTATATCAACTCCGTAACGTTACAGCCGAATCGATAATCATTAAAGTCAATAATTTGCTAGTTAAAGCGCACGGGTTACTTCCGCAATGCCATCTCTCAGCCGTCGTATGCGAACCGGAGTGCCAGGCGGAATGGTCTCTTCATCCTCGGCAATGGCGATAAAGGTGCACCGGGTGCCGGCCACCACGCAACCGATCGTTCCGTTTTGGGTATGGCCGATGGAAGTCAGCGCGGTTGCATTCATTCCAACCGCGTCCTCCGCCTGAAAATCGCTCGAAATGGAGGCCTGTCCGAAAAACCGGCTTACCGTCAAAAAGGACCCCACTGCCATGACCATGGAGCCAACCACTGCACACAGCAGGCTGTCAATTGCGCCGGCATGCAGGCTTTGGCCGACCAGACCGAAAATTCCAAATCCAAGCAGCCAGGCCGAAATGGTCATCGGTGATAGCCAGGATAGCCCCATTGTATTCTCATGCGTGTTTTGATGACCGATATGGTCGGTGGTGTGAGCGAGCGAATGATCGGCATGAAGGTGAAAGCCGGGTCCATGGCCGAAGTGGCCGACGTGCGTGACCCCCCCCATCAGGACCGAGACGATCGTATAAAATGCTCCAATGGCGGCTGAACCAATGTAGACGAGGTCAAGTGCGTTGATCTGCATCTTTCTCTCCGTAATGGCGACCTCCGCTCATAGCGTCCGGCAGGTGTCTTTAGGATAACATCTATACATTATATCGCGTAAGTGAAAACTGTCAAGGGCGCTTTGAAAGGGTTCAGTTCTTCGGGCAATTTAGGCGGGTGGTGTAGGGCGGTGTGTCTTGACCCCCATCCCGCCCTCTTCCCCTGGGAGGGGGAAGGAGTTTAGCGGCGGGTCGAACGAAAATCACTCCCACAAAACTGGACTCATTCCTGAAATGGGACGTTTCAACGGAATCAATGATTTCGGGTACATTTTGAAGGGTCAGACATTTCCGTAAATTTAGCAACACTACCTGTATTTTTGCGATTTTGGGGTATTCATATTTATTATTCAATTATCGTTAATCTTCCGGAGCAACCGCGTGCGGCGGTCCAACGAAGGCCGCCATCTCCCCAGCAGAGTGGAAAATGAATATTATGGTAATCGCGGGGGTTATTTGTGCCTTTTTGGATATGCCTGAGAGGGGAATGTGCTTGTCCCCCCTAAAACATCATTTAGATAAATTAGAAAGGAAGCTACTTCATGGCCAATCAAGCTGAACATAGCCGACGTTCGTTCTTAAAGCGGGTCGTTGAGTTTTCTTACGGAATCGTGGGACTGCTCGTTGGGGTACCTGCCATCGTTACCGCGCTGGCGCCCGTAGCAACCCGCCGAAAATACACCTGGATTGCAGTTGCTAAACTTACTGACTTGCCGGATGGCCAAACAACACGGGTCGTCATCGCCGATAAAAATCCACAGGGATGGTATACCGTCCCTCGAGAAAAGGTTATCTTCGTCAAGCGAAATGGAAATCGCTTTACCGTGTTCAGCAGCACTTGCAGTCATCTCGGATGTAATGTGAACTGGTACCCGGCGATCAGTGAGTTCATCTGTCCCTGTCACGGGGGGGTCTACAATGCGGATGGGAAAAATATCGCCGGTCCCCCACCCCATCCCCTTACCAAATTACAAAATCGGATTAAAAATAACACTTTAATGGTCGCGGTGAGTTAAGATGGCAACTACTAAAGACCAACAAGAGGAAAAAGTCTCACTGCGCCAAACCATTGCACAGTGGCTAGAGGAGCGGACCGGAGCCTCTCACTTCGTTAAAGAAAACCTTGACGAACCGATGCCGGTCGGTGTTGGCTGGCTCTACACCTTGGGATCCTGCCTGCTGACGGTGCTGATCGTCCAGGTGATTACGGGCATCATTTTGGCGCTCTATTATGCTCCCACCCCGGATCACGCTTATGATAGTGTTTACTACATTACGCAGCACGTGCTGCTGGGCGGTATCGTAAGGGGCATCCACCACTATGGTGCCAGCGTCATCATCATCATCATGGGGCTTCACGTATTGCGATCGTTCTACACCGGCGCTTACAAGAGACCCCGTGAGTTGACGTGGATGATCGGCGTGCTGATTATGGCGGTCATTTTTGG
This sequence comes from bacterium, assembly GCA_021842405.1. Classification (GTDB taxonomy): domain Bacteria; phylum Armatimonadota; class Chthonomonadetes; order Chthonomonadales; family JAMCWF01; genus JAMCWF01. The sequence goes on along the minus strand of JAKBZR010000097.1, from coordinate 2,154 downwards.
ATTTGCGTTCACTGGCTATCTGCTCCCCTGGGATATGAAAGCCTACTGGGCGACGGTGGTGGGCACCAACATCGCCGGCACGGTGCCGATCATTGGAAAATATCTTAAACATGCGCTGGATGGCGGCACTAGCGTCGGCGCGCTTACCTTGACCCGGTTTTATGCCATCCACGTGTTGGTTTTACCGGCTCTGTTGATTGCGCTCACGGCAGCCCACCTATACATGGTTCGTCATCACCACATTGCGGGGCCGCCCACCGTCCGAGATGGCCAACGTAAACCATTTTATCCCGATCAAGTTGCCAAAGATGCGGTGGTAGCCCTATTGACCATCGGCATTTTAGTCGGGTTGGCCGCCTTCGTCAAGGTTAAACTGGCTGCAGTCGCCGATCCAGCCAACGCCACATTCCGACCGACACCAGAATGGTACTACATGTCGCTGTATCAATTTCTAAAGTACCTTCCCAGCGGGTATGAGATCATTGGGACGCTGATCGTGCCCGGCGTCATCGGCCTTGCCCTGTTCCTGTTGCCGTGGCTAGACCGGGGGCCAAGCAGAATGCCCAAGGACCGGCCGGTTGTGCTTGCAATCGGCACCGTGATCGTAATCGCGGTCGGTGTGCTAACCTACCTTGGGATGACCTCAATCTCACCGGCCGCTCAACATGGTGTTGCGCTGGCCAATGCTTCACCGCTGGCACAAAAAGGTGAGCAACTTTACAATACAAGCGGATGCAGTAGCTGCCATATGATCAATGGCCAGGGCGCAACGGTCGGTCCGGACCTTTCCAACGAGGGGAAAAAAGGACGCTCGCTGCAGTGGCAGATTCAGCACTTGATGAATCCGCCGTCGGTATCGCCCGGCTCGATCATGCCGTCGTTCCAAAAGTTGGGTTCGGGTAACATAAAGGCGCTGGCGACCTTTGTCAACAGCCTTGGCGTCAAAGGTAGTGCTGCACCGACGACTTCCACTCCCGCTGCTTCCACCGCACCGCCGGCCGCGCCCGCACCGGTTCCCGCAGTTAAGTCGTCCGCGCCATCAGCTAAACCGGCTCTTCCGTCCGCTATTCCATCGGCAAAGAAGGCGCCCAGCGTCTCAAAAACCGCACCGGCAAAGCCTAAAGCTAAACCGATTGCTAAATCGTCCGCGCCAACTGGAAATGCGCAGGCGGGAGCGAAGGTATTTACGGAGAGCGGGTGCTCGAGCTGCCATATGATCGGCGGAAAGGGCGGCACTTTCGGCCCTAACCTGTCCAAAGAGGGCGCCCGCGGACGCAGCATAAGCTGGCAGATTGCTCATCTGATGGATCCTCAATCCAAGTCGCCCGGATCAATAATGCCATCGTTCAAAAAGCTGGGCTCTAAAAAGCTGAGCGATCTGGCTTCCTATCTCAATAGCCTCGGATCAAAATGAGATAGCGGACCCTCGAAAGAGACGATAGGAAACGAGTGACGGGGCGCCGAAGTGAAACACGGCGCCCCTATTTTTATTGGATAATAGATATGTGCGCTGGATCATATCTATTGATGGGTTAAAGTGGGATATAATATAAGTGATGAATAGGCTGTCCATCGAGCCGGAGAGCATGCCATACGTTAGACCGTTTCATTTGTTTGGATGATGAACGGGTTGGCTCGATTGGATAGTAACCGTTAAAGAGCGATACCTCAAAATGGCAAATCAGGCAGGCGAGAACTGTCTTGATCATAAATTGGTTAATGCGAAAAGAGTTCGGACGGGGTGAGCGAGAAAATAAGTTGATATCCGCCTTCTAAGTGCTGATTATTTCGAGCTTTTCGCACCTGACCGAAAAAATTGGAGGTATCACAATGAAACGCAGAAGTAGCCGGTTCACTATACTACTGTCGGTTGCTACGCTACCGGTGCTTTTAGTGGCCTGTTCCCGCTCTGCGAACCAGAGACAGGCGACAAATGTTCCCTCCCCACCTGTTACCGCGCCCCTACCGACGGCCGCTCCTCAACCAGCCAGTTTGAATTCCATCCGGCCATCCATGCAAGTCAACCGCATTCGCAGCGGCGCTCTGCTTTACGCTGAAAGTGGCTGCTCAAATTGCCACTTTATTGGAGATAAGGGCGGCAGCGTCGGGACGAGTCTCACCAATGAGGGGATGAGAGGCCATAACCTTGGTTGG
>JAKBZR010000016.1 GCA_021842405.1 bacterium | reverse complement strand
CGAGGCGAGCTTAATATCGCTTCAAATGAACTTATCTCGTATGGATCGGAGGTCCGGAGGGTATGAACCCAAGCCCATTCCTGGGTGTCTTTCTTCATTCGGTGGGTGGATTCGCGGCCGGCAGTTTTTATATTCCTTTCCGTAAAGTTCGCCAATGGGCTTGGGAGAGCTACTGGCTGATTCAGGGGGTATTGGCCTGGATGATCATGCCGTGGGCGATCGCCTGGTTAACCACTCCGCATCTTCTCACTGTCTTATCGAGCAGCCCGCCTAGCAGCGTATGGTTAGCCTTTCTGTTCGGAGCATTGTGGGGGATCGGCGGTCTCACGTTTGGACTGAGCATGCGGTATCTCGGGATGTCGCTGGGCTACGCGATGGCTCTCGGGTTTTGCGCCGTGTTCGGCACCATCATTCCGCCCATTTTTGAAGGTCGTTTTATGCAGATGATAGCCACCAATTCCGGCCGAACCGTGATGCTGGGAGTCATTGTGTGCTTGGTTGGGATTGCGGTCTGTGGTTTGGCTGGCATTCATAAGGAGCGCGAGCTGAGCGACGCGGAAAAGCGGAGCATCATCCAGGAGTTTGATTTAACGAAAGGGTTCCTGGTGGCGACTTTTGCTGGTGTGATGAGCGCATGCATGGCCTTCGGGTTAGCCGTCGGCGCGCCGATCGCTCATATGGCATTGAAGACGGGCGCTGACGGTGTCTACCAGAATAACTCGGTATTCGTGCCGATCATGGCTGGTGGATTTTTAACTAACCTGATCTGGTGCGCGATCTTAAACATAAAAAACAGATCGGCCGGTGATTATATCACCGGCAGCGGCGGGCAGCTTGCATCGAACTATTTCTTTGCCGGTTTGGCCGGGGTGATCTGGTACGGCCAGTTTTTCTTTTACGGCATGGGAACTACCAAGCTGGGGCGTTACAACTTTTCAAGCTGGTCCATCCACATGGCGTTCATCATCGTTTTCAGCAACCTGTGGGGTCTGTTCTTTCATGAGTGGAAGGGGGTAAAACCGGTAACGAAGCGGCTGGTATGGGCGGGCATCGGAGTGCTCATATTTTCGACCATCGTGATCGGCTTCGGCAACTTTTTGGCGGCATGATCAAATTAATGAAATCGAATTAAAGGTTGTTAAAAAGTCGCTGGAGCCCGTTGCTTCGTCATTCCCGCATGGTTCCACTCCAGTGGAGTGGATGGCGGGAATCCAGTCCTTATCCTACCGGGGGCAGAAATACTGACGTCATCCTGTCATTGCGAGAAGCCGCGAAGCGGCGACGAAGCAATCTCCTCATTGACGAAGGGGATTGCTTCGCTCCCGGTGGTCGCTCGCAATGACAAAACTGCGAAATGTTCGGATTTTGAGATAGATGCTCCACTGGATTCCGGGTTCCGCTTCGCGTCCCCGGAATGACGACTGGTGGGGGGCACCGTATTTTTCAGCATATTCGTAAGGTCGGCCGGAGGTGTACAAGGTGGAAAGTGTGATGATGAATAAAATCAAGCTGATCCAGAAGCCGTGCATCGGCCTCTACTCAATCGGTCATGCCCATTACTGGGACCAATTCAGCGGCCTACTCGAACGCCTCAACGAGTACAACCGATTCATCGAGGGCCGACTGTCGCGATGGGGCGATGTTGTCAATGGCGGTATGGTGGATGATGAAGCGAGGGCGCAGGAGGTTGCCAGGCAATTTAATGCCGCTAACGTGGATATCATCTTTTGCCACGTTGCCACCTACGCCATGAGCGCTACCCATATCGCGATCCCGCAGATTTGCCGACGGCCGGTGGTCGTTCTCAATTTACAGCCGGCCGAGCGGATGAACTATGCCAAAACCACCACTGGCGAATGGCTGGCTCATTGCTGCGCGTGCTGCGTGCCGGAGATCGCGAACGCCTTTACGCGCTTCGGTATTCCATTTCATTTGGTGAGCGGGCTGCTGGGACTGGCGAAAACGCCGGCCATTTCACCGGCAAATGAGGCGACGGCGGACCACCCGGACGCTATGCAGGCTTGGAGGGAGATCGAAGAGTGGGCACGTGCCGCTTCGGCCGTTCGGACATTGCAATATGGTCGGATGGGATTTCTGGGCCACACCTATCCCGGCATGCTCGATATGTACAGCGATTTCACGATGATCCAGGCGCAGACCGGAATGCATGTCGAGATTTTAGAGATGTGCGATCTGATGAGCTACATGCCGAGAGTGACGAGCGAAGAGGTTCAGCGCAAGCAGGAGGAAGTCGAACAGATGTTCATCATCAGCGAGGATTCGCCGTCCGATCCGCTGGCGCGTCGCCCCACCCCGGATCAGCTCGAGCGGGCTTGCCGGGTTGCGGTGGCGGAAGAAAAGATGGTGAAGGAGCATGACCTGGATGCTTTAACCTACTATTATCGCGGCTATGAGGGAAACGAGTACCAGGTGCTGCAGGAGGCGTTTATCCTGGGCCATTCGCTGCTGACCGCAGGCGGCGTTCCCTGCTCCGGTGAGGGCGATATGAAGACCGGCATCGCGATGAAGATTTGCGATACGCTGGGCGTGGGCGGCAGCTATAGTGAAATTGTAGCCACCGATTTTGTGGATCAGACGATCTTGATGGGTCACGACGGCCCCTTCCATATCGGTATATCGGACGGCAAGCCCATCCTTCGCGGCATGGGGCTTTATCACGGCAAGTGGGGCAGCGGCGTATCGGTGGAGGCAAAGGTGAAAACCGGACCGATTACCACGTTAGGTATCACTCAGACCGGAGACGGCCGGCTGAAAATGATCGTGAATCAGGGGGAGGCGACCAACGGTGAAATCTTGCGAATCGGCAACACGATGACGCCGGTTAAATTTGCAAAACTACCCTCACAGTTCATGAACGAGTGGTTTGCATTGGGTCCAACCCATCACTTCGCGATGTCGGTGGGCCACAATGCAGGCATGTTTGAGAAGGTTGCAAAACTACTTAAATGGCCGTTTGAGGCGGTTTCACTTTAATTTAGAAGGAGCGAGTTATGTCCGATATGAAACGACGGGAATTCTTAAAGCTGCTTGGCTGGACGACTGCCGGTTTTTTGGCTTACCGACCGGAGAATGCTTGGGGTATCCAAGTTTTGCCATCATCTGAAACATTCAATCAATCGTTCCAAATACCGGCGAGCGAGTTGGCCAAAACCTTTCTAAACCCGCCGACCGAAGCCCGACCTTGGGTCTACTGGTTTTGGCTCTACGGCAACATTACGCGGGAGGGGATTACCGCCGACCTGGAGGCGATGCAGCGCGCTGGAATCGGCGGTGTTTTAATCATGGAGGTGGATCAGGGCACCCCGCCCGGCCCGGTGAGCTTTGCCGGCGCGGAGTGGCAAAAATTGTTTAAACACGTGTGCTCGGAGGCGAGCCGGCTGGGGTTACAGGTCAATATGAACAATGACGCCGGCTGGTGCGGCAGCGGCGGTCCCTGGGTTACGCCGGAGCTGGCTATGCAAAAGGTTGTGTGGACTCAAATTCAAGTGAATGGCGGCTCCTCCATAAGCCAGTCGCTGCCACAACCGACGGCGACTGATCGTTTTTATCGGGATATCGCGGTGCTGGCCTTTCCGACTCCGGCTGATGATCTTGCGGGCCATCCCTATCGAATTCCCAATATCGAAGGATTCGCTGAATTTACGGTGCAGGATAATTTACCGGCGCCGGCTGAGTGGCCGCCTATCTCAGCTAACCAGTGCGTGAGCGGACAGCGGGTTATAGATATTTCCAGCAATATGGCTGCTGACGGCCGCCTGAATTGGGAGGCGCCAGCCGGTAAATGGACCATCGTCCGTTTCGGCTATACCAATACCGGCGTGGACAATCATCCGGCGCCGCCCAGCGGTTTGGGGCTGGAGACCGACAAGCTCAGCCGCCGCGCCACCGAATTTCACTTCGACGCCTTCATCGGCAAGCTGATCCAGGATGTCGGCGATCTGGCCGGCAATGCGTTTATTTCAACTCACATTGATAGCTGGGAAACCGGCTCGCAAAACTGGACCGCCGAATTCCGGTCCGATTTCAAGCGACTTCGCGGTTATGATCTCCTTCCGTATCTGCCGGTAATCAGCGGATTGGTCGTGGATACCTTGGAAAAGTCCCAGCGCTTCTTATGGGATTTTCGAAAGACCATTTCGGAGCTGTTGGTGGAAAACTATGCGGGCTATATGCGGGATCTGGCTGAGAAACACGGCATGCGGCTCTCCATCGAGGGTTACTCCGGCGTGCCGGTCAATGAGCTGATCTATGGCGGCCAGGCGGTTGAGCCGATGGGCGAGCTCTGGTCATGGTCTCGGTTCGGCGCCGGCGAGACGGTTATTGAGATGACATCGGCTGGACACGTTTATGGACACCCGATTATCGGGATGGAAACTTTTACGGCTGACGCCAATGAGAAGTGGCAAGGGCACCCGGCGGTGGTTAAGGACATCGGCGACTGGGCGTTTTGCCAGGGAATCAACCGATTCGTTGTCCATCGCTACGCCATGCAGCCGTGGGTGAATCCTCATTACGCTCCCGGTATGTCAATGGGCCCATGGGGGCTGCATTATGAGCGAACTGAGACGTGGTGGGAGCAATCGAGGCCGTGGCATGACTACCTCGCACGCTGCCAGCATCTATTGAGACAGGGGTGGTTCGTGGCCGACATCTGCTACCTGCAGCCCGAAGGAGCGCCAAGGAACTTCAATCCACCCAGTAATTCAATGCCGCCCCTCTCACGTCCAGGCTACAATTTTGACGGCTGCCCGGCCGATGCGGTGATCACCCGGATGACCGTTAAAAACGGCCGGCTCACTATGCCGGATGGGATGAGCTACCGATTGCTGGCAATCTCATCTTCTCAAACAATGACGCCGGAGCTTCTCGGAAAGATCAAAGAGCTGGTTGAGGCCGGGGCGACGATTGTCGGGGAAAGGCCGCTGAGATCACCTAGCCTGGTGAGCTATCCTCAATGCGATGCTGAGGTTCAGAGGCTGGCCGATGAGCTCTGGGGCAGCGGGAAGATTGCATCCGACAAAACACCGGTGCAGTATCTCGCCGAGAAAGGCGTGCCGCCCGATTTTACTTCCGACAAAAGTTTAAACTTCACTCACCGTAAAACCAAGGATGCGGACATCTACTTCGTTGTCAATCCGAACGAATGGGCGGTGCAATCAATCTGCACCTTTCGAGTGAAAAACCGACAGCCGGAGATTTGGGATCCAATAACCGGGAAAATTCAGCCGGCCATTGCCTGGAAAGAGGTCAAAGAGGGGACGCGGCTGCATCTCGACCTGGAGTGGAAGGGTTCTCGGTTCATCGTGTTTCGGCGAAAATCGCGCTCCACCGGTGGCATTGTTCTAGCAAGTCGTAATAACAAGATACTCTGGGATTTAGAAAAAAACAGAAAGCGGGCTGCGATTACCATAGAGCATGCCACTTATGGAATTCCAGGCGATCCCAAGCGCACCCGCGATGTAACCACCGTCGTAGCGAAGTGGGTGAGAGAGGGTCGGCTCGAATTTCCAGTTGTAGAGATGGCAAAGACCGGCGATCCGGCGTATGGGGTCGTTAAAACGCTTCAGGTTAGCTACCTTTGGAACGGGAAGCCGGTTGCTGCCGAATACCAGGACGGGGAGATGTTCCAATTCCACGCCCCGTTGCCGGTTGTCGTCCAGAGCGCCCTGTACGGCGTGTTGGGCGATCCCAAGCGCACCCGTAATATGACCGCAATCGTCTCTTCGATGGCGCATAATGGGCAGCAAAGCTTTCCGGTTGTTGAAATGGCGATAACCGGCGATCCAGCGCCCAATATCGTGAAAACGCTGAAAGTCCAGTACCTCTGGGAGGGGAAACCGGTTACCGGGCAGGCGTACGACGGGGAGATTTTTCAATTTCATGCTCCGGAAGCGATCATGGAGGCCGTCCCTCTCAAGACAACCGCGTTTCCACAGTCGGCTTTGGAGATCTACACAAAGGGGCAGTATCTCGTCCGATGGGAATCGGGGGCGGAGCATCGCTACAACGTGGCCGAGATACCGGAGCCGTACGAGCTTACCGGATCATGGCATCTAGCTTTTCCACCCGACTGGGGCGCGCCGGATCATGTCACGCTGGATCATTTAATCTCCTGGTCGGAACATCCCGATCCGGGCGTGCGCTACTTTTCCGGGACCGCCACCTACCGCAAATCCTTCACCGCCCCGGCTGAATACTTTAAGCCGAATTACCGCTCCTATCTGGACTTGGGGAGGGTGGAGGTGATGGCGGAGGTGAGGTTGAATGGAAAAGAGCTGGGCATCCTCTGGAAGCCGCCCTTCCGTCTGGACGTCACCTCAATCTTAAAGCCGGGTGAAAACAGTTTGGAGATAGCCTTGACCAATCTATGGATCAATCGGATGATCGGCGACGAGCAGTTGCCGGAGGACAGCGATCGCAACCCGGATGGAACGCTGAAAAAATGGCCGCAGTGGCTGCTGGATGGCAAGCCCAGTCCAACCGGCCGGTTTACTTTTACGACCTGGCGTCTCTGGCATAAAAATGACCCGCTGGCTCAATCCGGGTTGATCGGCCCGGTGAGGATTCTGCCGGCTTTATGGGTTGAGCTATAAGTCAACATCAAGATGATCGCATCGCAATTCGATCATTTGTTCGTTGGGGATAAGCGATTATTACTTCGGACGTAATATATTTGACATTATGAATGGATTCTGTTCTCTGGATAATTAAGGTGGAAGGCTCTCACCTGAGTCCACACTCCAAGTTTATATGGGGGGGGGGAGGGTGGGGGGGGCAGAAGCTGTCAAAATCATCCCAGAAGAAGTGAACTCTCATTTGTCTATTAATATATGTCCCAAGTAATAAATACACGTTTCTAAATGTCAAAAGGAGGTCACGCGAATGGAGCGGCGGATATACAAGCCGTCATTGGTTCAGCAAATGCTGCAGGCCGGCGGCGCACTGATCGTTACAAGCGATCAGGAGATGGAAATGCTGGCGCAGAACCCGACCGCCCGAGTCCGCGCTTTTGACGGCTGCATTGCCGATATTGTTGAGAAATTGAGCGGTTATGATGCGGCACTGGCGCAGGTAGCCTACGACTTCTTTTTCGGAGGGGATCGCCGCGAATATTTTCCGACCAGCCCTCAATGCATCCAGGCTTTCAGTCAACTATGCGGGTTGGCGCAGCGTGCTGGGGTCGGTTTCGGGGCCAGCGTATTATCGCCGCTGGATCTGGGCCCGGCCTATTTCCGAGAAAAGGGGCGCGGTGGGATCACTCATCAATTTCAGGAAGCGGAGCGGCAACCGGACGGAATTTTTGAAGTGCCGATGAGAGTGCAGAAGCAGTGGTTTCACAATAAAGGTCCGGCTAAGTTGGCGGTTCGCTCCGTCCACGTTTACGCCTTCACCGAGGAGCCGGTTGGCTTTGGGGGATACTATACGGTTGATCCCGATCAGATCGAGGATGTTTCGGACGGGGCCGAGCTGGTTGTAGACGAAAGCTCCTATCACAAGACGGGCGCCGGTTATGCAACGGTTCACGGTGTCGTCCGTGGAAAGGCGCACACTCATCGTCATCATAACCGGGTGATGGCGGTGATTCGCTACGATGTGGAGGAGATGGATTATTTCCATCCCGATGCGCTTAATTTTTTAACTCAGATGTTGGATAGCCATAAAGCGGCCGGCATTGACTACCGCGGGTTTTACTCCGACGAAATGCACATCCAGTTCGATTGGGATCTTCAGCACCATTTCGGTCTCACTGAAATTGCCACCCGATACATCACACCGGGCTTGATCGCCGCATATTGCCGGGCGCATGGTGAAAGGTATCGAAATTTCGAGAAATATTTAATCTATTTTGCCTTTGCGCAACACCGGTTTCACCCTCATAACGGTGAGCCGGAGATGTCCCAGCACGTGTTCGGGCCTTCTACGCACGAAATTGCCGCAACCTGGAAATTCCGCCGTGATTATTACCGTCTGTTGGAAGACCAGGTGGTGGATCTGTTCATAAAAGCGAAGGAGTACGGAGAGAATCTCTTCGGCCATCGTCCGATTTGGACGAGGGCGCACGCAACCTGGCAAGAATCACCCACTTGCGACCATGTGAACGCCGCCTGGGCACCTGCCGATGCTCCAATCAGCCGCTACGATTACACGCCTGCCTATGATTGGTCCTCCTCAATTCGGGAGAACGTTTCCGCTTGCTACGACTATTTTCGGTGGGGTGACTATCTTACCGGCATGGGCACCGATCACCCGGAAGGCGGATACATTGACCGCAACTACTACGGCGCCGCATTGGCGTGCAGCTTTGGCAATTTCAATCGGGTGCCCTATGGCTACTGGGGTCACTGGGGCAGCCCAGCTCCGGTATCGGAAAGGATGGAGGACCTGGCAGCCGCGATGGGATTAGCTGGCCAGCGGCGGCATTGCGGTTTCGTGCAGGGCTGGCAGCATCGTAAAACACCGGTGCTGGCCCTCTATCCACTCGATTTAAACTCGGTTCAAGAGCGGTTTGGCAGTTGGATGGTGCAGTACGGCTACTGTGACTATCTGACGGAGGAGAAATTCGCCGAGTGGGCGCGAATATCGCCGAATGGCCGGGTTAAAATCAAGGATCGAGAGTACAGCACCGTTGTCGTTTTATTCGAGCCGATGATACTTAAAACTACGCTGCGTAAGCTCCGGCAATTGGTTGAAAGGGGAGGCCGTTTGGTTTGGACCGGTCCGCCACCCGACGTTTACCATGAAGGGGGTGATCCCGCCGTCTACGATTTTATGCGGCTTTTTGGGCTTGGCGGCCTCCAATCCGCAGTTGGCGGTTTCGATGCGGAAAACCAGTCAATCATTTTCCGCAACAGCCTGCGCAAGGTGCCTGATTTTCGGGTTCCCACCCATCTTTTGCCGGATCTGGTCTATCCGGCGGAGGTTACCGGTGATACCGAGGCCGTTGCGACTTTGGGAAAAGGTCGGGGTGCACCGGTGATTGGAACCTTACGGCAGACCAGAGCGGGCGGAACCCTCCTTTACTTTGGCGCACGACCCCGCGACGATCAATCCGGCTCCACATCGGATGCCCCGCGCACGCTCTTTTACCTCCTCTCAGCATTGGGAGCCTATACGGATGCAGGGGAGGGCTGGGCGGAAACCGTATCCAACACCAGCCCGCTGTTCGTTGCTGAATCGCCTAATGGCGCCGTATCGCTGGCGCATCACACCTATCAGGTGGTAGAAAACTGGCCGGGCGGCTTTTTCCGACCGAAAGATGAGGAGTTCGATGCTTCGGTTCTGCCGCCCACCCATTTATCCTTGCAAAACGACAAATTGGGGCCTTACCGGATTTCTTACGAAGGTGAACGGTTCCTATCATTTCTCTATCGAGACAGCCAACTGATCGGCTTTAGTGGAGAGCTAACCCAGGGAATACGGGTCAATGGGCGTTCGTTTAAATTTTCAAATGAGCCGATCACGTTGACCTTCGCACCGCTGCCGGAAAAGAGTTTGGCGCAAAAGGTGGAACGCGCCTGGTTCCTTTATGTTTTGGGAACGATACCTAACGCTGGCGTAACGATTCGATTACCGTACGAAATATCGGAGGTGGAGTGGTGGGTGACCGATCCAAAGGGCAACGGCCGCGGTAAGCCAGAACGTATCGCAATGCGCAGAAGAGGCCGGATAGCGGAGATAGTGGTTCCGCCCGATAAACAGGGTGTGCCGCTCTATCTATTTTATGGCTCTTCACCTTTTTGAATGGGGGGTGCTGAAAGTTAATTTAAGTGCAATTGGGCATTGTGTCTAATATTTAGCGTCCCTGATAATTAAACAGCACCCGATTGAGTACATAACGTCGAAAAAGGGAGAGCGAAGATGACGGATGTTCGTGAACGACTGATCAACGCCTTAATCAAGAGCGCTATCTTCTTTCTGTTGGTTTGGGCGGTAGTTGGAGTGGTGGATGTGTATAATGCCGTTTTGGTCAATGTTAAAATCTACCAAATGCGTCAGAATATAACACAGCCTGTTTTTCCAGTACCGCAAATCCGAATATTCCCACGACATTAGACGTTCATGCGGCGTGTTAAAACATGTTGAATGTTGTTCGTTTTGCGGTAGCTTTGATATAAAGCGGCGTGGAGAGGGGTACAACCGCCATCTGAGTATCTGGAATTGCTACTTTCCGTAAGAGTTCAGTTTTATGGGAGTGATTTTCGTTCGCCCCCACCCCAGCTCTCCCCCGAGGGGGGAGGGTGTAGGGGGGTGAGGTGATTTACCGGTTCACTTTTTATTTTCCGCAAAACTGAATGCATTCTACTTTCCTTTTACGGCGTAGAACTGATAGAATACCTCCTGCGCGATCTGGGCCGGTCCCTGGCGATCCCGGAACCAGGCTCGGTTGAGGCTGGTGTGCGGGCTGACCAGCGCCTCCAGTTGCAGGTAGGCGGGCAGCTCCTTCACCACAAGATGCAGGCCCGGCCCGGAGGTGCGTCCCCAAGACCATAGCCGGTGCTCGTAACTGTTCCGCACAAATCCCTGCTGCCAATAGGTGTGCATGCGGACGGCCGCAATTTCGCCGACCAGCGTGGAGCCGGCCGGCGGCTTGCGATCGGAGCCGAAATTCGTTTTGTAGACCGGCACCTGAACCCCAAAGCCGGCTGGTTGCCGGAAATAGTCGAACGACACAGCACCCAGCGCGCGCGTGATGGCGGTGGAGCGGAATTGCACCATCACGCCGGTGTAGGTCGGCTCCAGTCGTTTTTTCTCATAGAGCGCCCCAATCGTGAAGTCTCCCAACCGCACGCCAGCATAGATGCTGCCGCCCTCGCGGGCCGGCTGACCCAGCGGCGCCATCCGGTTGGCCAGCGCGCCCAGTCGTCCCTCCAGGTGAAATATCCCATAGTCATGCCGGAAAAAGAGGTACCACTCCACCGCGTTAATGCCGGAAGGATGGTCGAAGCCCCAATCAATCCCGCCGAAGTGGAAGCCGAGGCCGCTCCGGTTTGCCGCTTCAAAGGTGAAAAGGGCTCCGCGGTAATCGGTGGAGGGGCCGCCAGTCAGGTCGCTGATGCCCGGCACCTGGTCAAAATCAGAAATCGCATCCGGATAGGGAAATTGCAGGTAACGAACCCGCCCGATCTTGAGGTCTAGTGCAATGTTCCATCCGGGGGAGCTGTAGTAACCGGACTGCTCCAGGTAGGATTCGTCAATATCGGGGTGAAAGGGCATTCGCGACCAGTTCCCCTCGCGCCGCCGTGCTAAGAGATGGTAGCGCGCGCCAGGCCAAAGGTCCACCGTGCCGCCGAAGATCAGGTTGCGGATGTGAAATTTGTTGGCCCAGGCCACCGCGCCGATGGATACGCTCAGGTTCCCGCGGCCGGCGCCGATGGAGTAGGTTTGCCAGCCCCGGTTTTGATTAGGCGGCGGTTTGGGCGGCTCCTGAGCCGCCGCCCGTAGTAAAAAGCGGCCGCCGACCATCATACAAAAAAGGGCGATGGTTGGGCCGAGATATTTTGAAATGCGTTCGATTTTAAATTCCAATCGTATCTCCTAAATGGAACGATTTCGCTCCAACGGTTTACACTCAAAACGAACCGGCATGCATATTAGCAAAAAATGGCCGAATCTCCTGCTATATGCCCCCTTTCGAAAGAGTTCAATTTTCGGGGAATGTTTTCTAGCAGCATTTGTCGCCCCCCTGACCCTTCGAGGGGGAAGAGATGCCGTTTCTTGGCTGCCTTATGGTGTCAACATCATCGCCGCCTCTATGAGACCTGTCTGCAACACCTGTCTGCTCAGGCAGGCGGAATGACGACCCGGAGGGTGTTACCATATTTTTCAACATCTACTTAATTGCGCTTTCACGAAGGATTTCGTCGTCACCATTTAGAAATGATTCCGGCAATCGAGTGCTTATGGCCTCCATAAGCTGGAAATGTGCGATTGCGTGTCACCGGTGGGCTCGAAGAAATGGAGGCTGATTTTGCTATCCATTAGCAAGCTAAGCGGAAAGTGAGTTTGGGGGAGGAATTTTATGTTGCGGCTGATGGGCGCCTCCTGCCGGTGAGCGCCGCGGTAAATCCTTACTCCCGTCCTGGATACACCATGACGCATGGATGGATGAACCCGGATAAAGTCGTTTCCGATATCCACAAGGCGGGACGGCGGAAATGGGGCGCGGTGGAGATGGAAATTATGCCCGGCGCGGACACGGAGCAGACTTGCCTCAAGCAGTTTAACTGGCTCGCCTCTCACGGCGCTAAGGCGCTCTGCCTCTACGGGTGGTGGGAACCCAAGGGGCAGATGTTTGCGGTTCGCGACACCGGCGCGCCGGCGGCCATAAGGCGGTGGCTGTCGAAGCCTTCGACCGCGCCCGGCAAATAGGATGTAACATTAACCCTATCATTGCTGCCCGATTGATTCGCATCTCGAGTCGCATTCAGCATGACCCACTCTGAGCCAATGGCAAAAAATCTCTTGACAGAATCTAGTCAATGTGATATGGTTATTATTGATGCTGGTTGTGTCTTGTAGCCTCAACTTCGGAAGGTTTGGGCAGCAATGGATAGCCGCAATGCTCACTGCCCGCCGATTGACCGTTTATTCGAGCGGGCGCGGATTCATGCGATAAAGAGCGGGCTTAATCGCGATGACGCGGAAGATTGCGCCATCGGCTTTGTAACGTCGGTGATATTGCGAGGAGGGCGTGTCCTCCGGCAATGCTGGGTGGGAAGCGACTGCGCCGCCTGCCTATTCAAGTGCCTCGAAAACCACACCCTGAATTACCTTCGATCGCTCAACTGCCGGCGGAGACATGAGGTCGTGTGGCCGAAGCCGTCGGGCCGAACGGAGAAAGCCCCGCTTGGGACTCCACTGACGATGGCTTCTCCCCGGAGGAGGAACTTCTACGGGGAGAGTTTTGGGATATGCTCGGTTTGGCTCTTAATGATTTAACCTCGCTTGAGCGAACGGTTTTCCTCCGGCATTACTTAGACGGCCGGTCAATTAAAGATATGGCGGCTGCCCTCGATACCAGCGAAGGGGCGGTGGATCAAGCTCTACGACGGGCCAAGCGGCGTTTACGCGCCCGCTTGAAAGAGCGCGGGTTCACCGAAGCCGACTTACGCAGCCTCATCGCCCCCCCCCCCGCACATTTCAATCATCCCATTCACAACCGGATAAAAACTCCGAATGATTGCAAAGATCTCAAACAATTTTCAGTTTACCCGTAGGTTTTTGGCGAGTTGCGGTGTTATATAGAGTAGGAGCAGTAAAGAGGAGATACGATTTAATAACCGTATATCTCTCTGATACGCAGTAGGATGAGATGAGTTGCCGGAGTACCAAGCCATACCGGTTGCCGGCGAAAAGACCGGAAAGGTGAACTCGGGGAGAGACGGAAAGGGCAAGATCAATGTCCTCCTACATCAAACAGGTCAAAGTTATGATATACATTATCTGTCTCGTTTTATTGGCGGGTTTGAGTACACTATTAATTCAGCGAGCGCTGGCTAACCGGCGGACGATCCAACCGAAGCCATGTGGGTGTAGTAGTGACAGCACACCTTTCAGCAGATGGTTGAAATAAGTTTTTGGAGTTACTGCTAATAGCGGAACGAACTTGTTTATAATCCTAGAAGAGGACGATGGGAGTTGTCTCTATTATTAAGTTAATGAGGAAGGAGGTGATGATAAATGGTAGCTATGCAAAAGACCCGAAGGTGGGGAAATGCGGTTGTTTGTGCAGTGGTCTTATGGGTTGCCGGAGGAGCAATGGCCGGTGCTTATTGTTGGCTTCCCACAAGTTGCAGTGTTTCGTGTAAGAACGGGAGCTGCAGTATCAACTGCACACCGACAGCCTGTGCGCAGTGTTACTGCACTTCTAGCGGTGGCTTCGCATGCAAATGTGTATAACGTTAAGAGGGGAGGAATAGCTTTCCTCCCCCTACATTTTTGGAGGAGTGGGAAATGCGACCTAGGCGGCTCATACTTATCCGAGCGGGAATCGCGGTTGGGCTGACGGTGCTGGCAGTGGTTCTTTACACCATATACAAACCAACACCTCCCCTGGAACCGTGGAAAAGACCTTTAAAAATATGGGGAGATCGGCAATTTACTCCAATCGGCAATAGTGATGTCGTAAATCTTGCATTGACCCAGCAGATCAAAGTGAATTTTACCACAGTATTAACCGATGATCAATACAAGAAGCTTGTCCAGACGCTTGCTGAGTGCTTGACTATATATAAAACGTCGGATTGGAATAAGTTTCAAAGTTTTGTACAAAAGAGGCATGGCCTTATTTCTGCCGATGGTGAGCAAGTACTTAAAAGTTTACGGATCTTTAACGTGCCTCTAAGCGAATTACATCTTCGCTACAGACAAATTTTCACAAGCTGGCGCCAGTGGCCGCCTTCCACCGGCTGGGAAATGGTTCGGGCATTGTGGACGTCTGATTATTTTCACGGAGGCTACTGGGATGGGATTGATCTTTCCGATGCTCGAATAGAAGTATTTCAACAAGTGGCCCCCATAACGGGTCAAGAGCAAGTTGAGCAGATGAAAAAGATGGCTCCTTTACAGATGGGTTGGGGGTGGTCAAGAAGTGACTTCACTTTTCCAATCGATTCCCCACCTTACACCTATGCCTTGGTTTATTTCATAATAAAGCATCAGGCACCGGACCCAGCTTGGCCTGATTTCCTGTGGCTTTATTGGAACCCTACGTTAAAAGAGTGGATACTTGATCATGTAGGAATGGCATATACTGGGGATAAATCGCATCATGGCTACATGGAGTTTTGAGGTAAATGGGAGAGTATCTAAGATGCATCGTCGCCAATACTTCATATTCTCAATTATTTTACTGGTTACATTTCCAGTCGGTTTAGCAAGCTACCTTATTATCCACTCGCTTTTGCCACATTCCTCTACGCCGATTGATGTAACTCCTAGGATATGGCGGGTTGGGACTGTTTACGGCGGCGAGATACCTATCCATACTTTTCGGTTATACAACTCAAGCGACCATAGTTTCTACATCACACAAGTAGTTCCTAGTTGTGGTTGTACCGTATTTCACTTGGAAAGACAAACAATTCCGCCACATAGTGCGTTGCAAGGCAACATGGAAATTAATACTACTGGCAAAAAGGGACCGTTTTCGGTGTCAACGTCTGTCTTTATTGCCGGTCATCAACAGCCAGTTTTACTCAGGGCGACGGGATTAGTGGTTGATCCGGTTCCACCTACCGTGGACATGGGGGAACTGTTGATAGGACAAATAAAGCGAGCGTCATTCAATATCACATCTTTGACACAAAAACACTTAGAAATAAAGAATGTGCGGACTACTCATGGAAAGCAGCTCATCAGTGTGGATGCTACGGAAAATTCTAATATGGCTCATATAACGCTTCAAACGGCCCCTCATTTACCACCTGGTAGATTCAAAGAATACTTAACACTTCTCACTAACGATATTAGACTTCCAAAAGCAACGATTGTAGTAAAAGGATACGTATTGCCTCGCTTGGTAGTATCTCCATATCCCATCTCGCTGGGGGTGTTCCGTGATCCAAGGACGGCGCACTGTGTATTTACAATTTCCTCACCATATGCTAAGCCTTTTACCGTTATCCGGATAGTATCGTCACCTCCTGGAATACTCAGGTTCTCTTTAAGCAACTACCCAAATACCATCAAGTCGGTAATCACGGTGCTCCCGGCAGAGGGCCTAAAAGAAGGGTCGTTGCATGCGAACATAGATGTGCTTGTAAATCCGGGAGAACGACGTTTGGTTATTCCGGTTTACGGGCTATATCTTGACCAATCTAAACTGTAAAAATGATTGAGATAATCAGCGGTAAATACAGTCCTCTCCATCTTTTGCAAATTACTCTTTCCGAAAGTAGAGTACAAGCCCTTAGGCGTCTTTCCAACTTATCCAGGGGGTACTGGGGGATAATGGCGGCCGCCGCCTGCGTTGCGGTCTACGTGACATGGGCAAGCTATTATAGTATAATGCGTTATGCCCAGTATGAGGCCACCGCGTTTGATCTGGGAATTTACCTTCAGGGCGTCTGGTTAATAAGCCATGGCTATTACCCGTTTTTTGATACTGTACGCGGGCTGCCGCTGTTTGGTGACCATGCCACCTTAATTCTGATATTAGTCGCTCCGCTGTACCGCCTTTATCCTCGACCTGAGTTTTTGCTCTTTATTCAATCGGTTGCTCTTGGCAGCGGAGGGCTTGCGACCTACGGGATCGCATTTTGGCGGCTACGAAATCAGGGGTTGGCTTTAGTGCTGACGATCGCTTACCTACTCTATGCACCTGTACAATGGATGAATAGCTGGGATTTTCATCCGGACGTATTTGCCACACCTTTTCTATTGTTTGCTATTTTAGCGCTTTATAGACAACGCTGGGTGTGGTTCTGGATCACCTTAGTTTGCGCATTGGCTTCTAAGGAGACAGTAGGACTGGTGGTGGCTGCATTTGGACTATATGTTGGTGCGGTTGCCGGTTGGCGGCGAGGATCAGGAGTCGTGCTGCTGGGTTTAGCTTGGACCTACTTCACCCTCAATCTGATCCAGTATTTCGATGGTGGCGCTCCTTCTCCTTATATTGTCGCTTTATATGGCCAATACGGCCGAAACCTACCTTCTATTTTAGGTTTTATTTTAACTCACCCGATAACGACCATCCATCTGCTTTTGAATAAACAAAACGTTTTATACTTAGGTGAGCTTCTGTATCCCATTGCCTTCCTACCGTTTGCTGCCCCGGAATTGATCCTTATCACGATTCCTGCTTTGGGTATTAATCTGTTAAGCAGGAGCCCTCTCACTCATTTTATTCAATATCAGTACACCGCCTCAATAGTGCCGTTTATGATGGTGGGGGCGATACATGGGTTTGGCCAATGCCTAGAGTGGTGTCATTCTGCACCGATCAAAATTAGATACTTGGAGTGGATGCTCGGCGCTATTTTGCTTCTTTGCAGCATTTATGGTTGCTGGACTATTGGTCCTTGGTTCTCTGGGAAGAAAACACATGGGGTGGCGATGAGTCGGAGCGTGACACTGGAACTTAGGCGAATTCCGGCCTCAGCATGCGTATCAGCACAAACGGCGCTGGTGCCCATATTGAGTCAACGACGATACATATATGCATTCCCTAACCCTTTCCTGCATAAAGCCTGGGGAAGCAGTATCAATGTCTTTCTTCACCAAGAGGGTGCTCATGCTCATTTAACTTCCGATCAACTGGCATTGCGTTTTGCCCGCTCGAAGGTGGACTATATTGTGCTAGATCCGGGATCCTTTCTTTGGCCGCTCGTTGATTCGTCCCAGTATCGGTATGTTCTGCGCCAGCTATTCCGCAGTCGGTTTTATGGAATCATTTACGCTAAAAACGGTCTGATTGTCCTCCGTCGAGGAGCTAACCATCAGCAAGGGCTTGAGCTGTTACGCCGGATGCGGCGAAATGATCGGCTGGGTTTTTAGGCCTTCCAAGCCAATGCGTACCGTAATAGTAGTTCCAACCTACAACGAACGAGAGAACATCGGGCCTCTATGCGGTGAGGTGCATCGGATTACCGAGGGCGATGTGGATATCTTGATCGTTGACGATAACTCGCCGGACGGTACCGGAGAAGCGGCCGATCGGATGGCGAGGGAGTGCGATTCGATTCTTGTAATCCACCGGGCGGATAAACAGGGATTGGGTCGGGCCTATGTGGCCGGGTTTCGTTGGGCGCTTGATAACCGGTACGATTTGATCGTCCAAATGGATGCCGATCTCTCTCATAACCCAGTCTACCTGCCCTTGCTGATTGAGACCGCTTCAGCAGGAAAGGTCGCCGTCGGTTCCCGTTATGTGAAAGGCGGCGGCGTCAGTGATTGGAATTGGAGAAGGGTGTTTTTGAGCAAAGCGGCGAACCGTTATGTAGGCTTGATTCTCCGGATGCCCATTCATGACGCCACCGGCGGATATCGCTCCTACCCCCGTGAAGCACTGATTGCGATCGGGCTTGACAATCTGTTTTCCAATGGGTATGCGTTTCAGGTTGAAACGGCTTATCGCCTCTTTCAGTCGGGATTTGAGCTGGTGGAAATACCCATCGTCTTTGCCGATCGAAAGTTAGGGTGCTCGAAACTAGACAGTAAGGTCATCTGGGAAGCGATCCGGACACCTTGGCGGCTACGGATATGGGAGGCGCGGAAATGGCTCGGCATCAAACCGCCCCCATTGATCCAATGATTCGGTTTTATCGAGATATAAAAGAGAGATTTACTCTCAAATTCGTTCATTCTTTTGCCGGCCGAATAAGGGTACGACTAGACCGAATCTGCTTAACCCTACTATGGCTGGCAATTGGCGTTTATTCGTTTGTCTTCATCCGGCAATCCTTCTTTTTGTATCATCGTTATGCATTGACTGCCTATGATCTTGGCATCTACGATCAGGCGGTATGGCTTATCAGCCGGTTTCACAATACATTTGATACCGTGCGCGGCTTACCGCTTCTTGCTGATCACTTCGATCCTATCCTTTATTTTCTGGCGCCGCTCTTTTGGGTTTGGGACAGCCCGAAAATACTTCTGATCGCTCAAACTTTGGCGCTGGCACTTGGGGCATTGCCGGTCTACGCACTAGCCCGGCGCACTACCGGACTGGCTCCGATCGGGCTGCTGTTTGCGGTGTGTTATCTTTGCTACCCGCCAATGGAGTGGAGCAATACCTTTGATTTCCACCCGGAGATTTTCGCCACTCCGTTCTTACTCGGCGCCTTTTACTATTTGATATGCGGTCGCCGGCGGCTTTATTTTCTATTGCTGGTGCTGACCGCGCTCACCAAAGAGACGGCCGGTCTCACCATTATTCTGCTGGGGCTTTATGCGCTGGCAGTGAACCGTCGTCTGGGATGGTTGACGGTGGGTATGGGCGCGGCGGCGCTGGTTATTGCGCTTGGAGTTTTGCAGATATATCATAAAGGGCATCCATCACCTTATTTCTGGCTCTATTCCCGCTACGGCAAGACACCCATACAGATAGTCGGGACACTGTTACATCATCCCATTGGAGTAGCTGCAGGCCTCAATACGGAAGAGACGCGGCGCTATCTATTCGAGCTTTTTCAGCCCCTCTTTTTCCTGCCGCTACTGGCGCCGGAGGCGCTGGCGCTTGCCAGCCCATCCCTCTTAGCAAACCTCTTAAGCGGCCGCAGCTTTATGCGAATGATCTACTACCAATACACGGTATACATCACACCATTTGTCTTTATCGCCTCAATCATCGCATTTGACCGACTGCGCCGGTGGGGCGGCTTGTTCACCACCGGTTTACTGGTGTTCTATCTGATTGCGAGCACGATATGGGGATTGAATGAGAGCCCATTTCTAATCACTTCCTGGCCGCTGACGCAACCGGTATCCTCTTTTCAGGCCGACCAAGCCGAAAGCATTCTGCGGTTGATACCGCCGGGAGTATCGGTGTCGGCGCAATCCGGCCTAATACCGCACATTGATCACCGCCGGCTGATCTATCTTTTTCCGAACCCGTTCTACCAGGTAGCTTGCGGAGACAGCGTTTCGGCCCTAAAACAGCAAGTAGGACTGGATTATCCCCCTTATCACCCCCGGCAGGTTGCAAATGCGATTGACAATTCAACAATAGAATACGTTGTGCTACAGCCCAGAGGATGTATCTTCCCAATGCTGCAGAAGAACCTTTGGCCTCTGCTGGTTGTAATGCTTCGCAGTCCGAATTACGGCGTTATTGCGATCAGGGGAGATACGATTTTGTTGCGGCGGGGGGCCGACCATAAAGGCGGCCTTGCGCTGCTTGCCAGGGCGAGTGGAACTCCGATCCGCCAAGATATTGACGTCGAAAAGTCGGTCAAGACCTACTTAAAAGCGTTCTTCTAGATGCATGTAAGATATGATTGATAACATCGGTTTGACGAATGAGTTCAGTTCTCTGGGCGATTTAGGCAGCAGGCTCTTACCCCTATAGCAATTATCAACTCCCTCCCCGCTTCCGGGGAGGGATTGGGGTGGGTGGCGACTCATGCTACTAGAAAACATTCCCCGAAAATGGAACTCTTTCTGTTGACAAAAATTCCAATGCGGCGTACTATATCAATCTGCCTGTGCGAACATGCAGACAGGTTGCCGCCAGCCAACTTTCCACTAAAGTTGAGACAATGCCAAAAAAAGCGGCAAAACATCTATTTCCCCAGACAAAGAGTGCCGCCGGTTCAACTATATAATATAGTTGTAATACCTGAAATTGAAATCATTAAATCGAGCTGAATTCGACGCTCCAGAAGCGTTAATCGAGGAATTGCCAATGACCACTGCGCGAACCGGAACTGCGGACCTGCCCCTCCATGGCGGGAGAGCCCCTCGCTGGCTATTCGAAAGAATGGTGCGACTGGCGGGGGCGATGGTTGCCGTCATCGTTGAAAACGAGAGCACCACCGGCATGTTCCGCCGACTCAGCGATCCGTACTGGTTTCAGGCTTTCGGCTGCGTGCTGGGATTTGACTGGCATTCGAGCGGGCTGACCACCACCGTCTGCGGCGCAATTAAAGAATCGCTCTACGGCCGCGGCGCCGAGTACGGACTATTCGTGGCCGGTGGTAAGGGGCTGGTTGCCCGCCGCACTCCGCATGAAGTGACCGCCTACGCTGAAACGGCCGGCTTCGATCCCGAGCCGCTCATTGCGACCAGCCGCTTGACCGCCAAGGTGGACAGCGCCGCCCTGCAAGACGGTTATAGCATCTACCACCACGTGATCCTATTTGACCGGCGGGGCGAATGGTGCGTGGTCCAGCAGGGGATGAACGATTCCAACGGTATGGCGCGCCGCTACCACTGGCTGGGAGAGACGCTTATCTCCTACGTGAAAGATCCGCACGCGGCCGTCTGCTGTGACAAGGCCGGCGTTGTTCTTAACATGGTTGCCGAAGAGAGCGAGCCCGCCCAACTGTCCGTCTGCGAGCTGGCTCGTGGAAAGCCGGAGCCGACCGTAACCGACCTCAAGCGGCTCCAAGAGCTAAAAATGCCCACCCGACACCCCATCACCATCCAAGACATTGACCCGAAGCGGCTGGAATCGGTTTTGATCAAAACATACGAACGCCAACCCCAGCATTTTCAGGAGCTTCTCGGGGTACCGGGGATCGGACCGGCCGCCATTCGCGCGCTCGCTTTGATGGCTGAGCTGGCTTACGGCACGCCGGCTAGCTCGCGCGACCCCGCCCGCTACTCCTTCGCGCACGGTGGAAAGGACGGTTACCCCTATCCGGTTAACCGCAAACAGTACGATCAGAGCATCGCTTTTTTAGAGGAGGCGTTGAGAAAGGCGCACCTTGGCAACAGTGATAAAATCGGCGCTTTTCGGCGGCTGGCATCGCTCCCCTCCGACGCGAAAACGACGTAACGGGGATATTAAAATCGAGCTGCCCCATGCCAAAATGACTGAACAGAATGCACTCTACCTCGGTGATAACCGGACCATCCTTCGATCCTTTTTTGAATCGGAGACGGTAGACCTCATCTACCTCGACCCACCGTTCAACTCCAAGCGTCACTACGCCCTCAGGCGAGATAAATCAGCCGACTCCTCCGAAATGGAGCGCTACGCATTCGGTGACAACTGGAAATGGAGTGATGACCAGTACCGCCGCTTTATGACCGAGTGCACCAACCGGACGCTGCAAAATCTTATTCAGGGATTCATACAGTGTTTCGGAGCCAGTGACCTGATGGCCTATGCAGTGATGATGGCAGCTCGCATTACCGAGTTTCATCGCGTTTTGAAACCGACCGGCAGCCTCTACCTCCACTGCGATCCCGGTTCCAGTCATTACCTGAAATTGGTGCTCGACTGCGTATTTGGTCTCGAGAATTTTCGCAATGAGCTGATCTGGAACTACGGTGGGCGCGGCGCCAAAGCGGTCGCCCGGCAGTACCCTCGCAATCACGATGTCATTCTCTACTACTCGCGCAGCAAAGGCCATCATCAATTTGCACGCCCTGACGAAATCAGAAAGCTGACGCCGGATCAAGCACGATCGCGCGGGATGCGACAAGACGGTGAAGGGCAGTGGTTTAAGACGGCGCCGCGCGGTGACTATTCCGACGAGTCGGTGAGGAAGTTGACGACGCAAGGGCGCATTCATGTCACATTAACCGGTAGCGTTCGGGTGAAATATCCACTTGAGGAATCGGATGGCTTCATTGTGGAGCGGATTCCACTGGGTGATGTCTGGAGTGACATCCCGGATGGGATGCACATGCGAAGAAGCGGCTACCCAACCGAAAAGCCGCTCTTGTTACTGAAGCGGATTATTACGGCCAGCACCCAGCCCGGTGATACGGTGCTCGATCCATTTTGCGGCAGTGGCACTACCCTCGTCGCCGCTCAATCGCTGGAGCGCCGTTGGATCGGCATTGACAACGGCTCGGCCGCCATCAGCGTCTCGCAGGCCAAACTTGGTAAACTTTTTGAGAATAAAAAGTGGCGCTCCGAAATTTTATCCACACCTGCCGATGAGACAATCAACCGTTATTGGATCGCTTGAGCTGCTATCCCCTGTTTGCGATTGAATGGCTGCTATAATGTACTATGCCTAACCCAACGACCTCATTTTCCAATACCTCCCTGTTGGCCGGGCTGAATCCGGTCCAGCAAGAAGCGGTGACCTTTGGCGAGGGACCGCTGCTGATCTTCGCCGGCGCTGGTTCCGGCAAGACAAGGGTGCTGACCCACCGGGTTGCCTTCCTCATCGCAGAGCACCAGGTCAAGCCGCATCAAATTTTGGCGGTCACCTTCACCAACAAAGCATCTAAGGAAATGAAGGAGCGGATCGTTAAGCTGGTGGGTCCGCAGAGCAATCGCATCTGGATCGGCACTTTTCATTCGATTTGCGTTCGGCTGTTGCGAGAGTTCGGCGAAAAGATCGGCTTGCCCCGAGAGTTTGTGATTTACGACGACGGTGACCAGATCGCTCTCATTAAAGATTGCCTGCATCAGCTCGACATAGACGATAAGCAGTTCCAGCCGCGCGTAATACTCACGCTGATCAGCCGGGCGAAAGAGCAATTGATCACGGCGGGGGATTTTCGAATTCACTACAAAGGTTATGTGGAAGAGATTTGCGCCCGAGTTTACGACCTCTACACAGAAAAGCTGGCACAAAACAGGGCCTTGGATTTCGACGATATTATACTGTTTGCCGTCCAGTTGCTTGAGCGGAATCCCGATGTGCTGGATAAGCTCCAGAATCGTTTTGCCCACATCCTGGTGGACGAGTACCAGGATGTCAATCTCGTCCAGTATCGGCTGCTGCATCACCTGGCCGGTAAGCGGCGCAACATCTGCTGCGTCGGGGATGATGACCAGAGCATCTACAAGTTTCGGGGCGCCGACGTCCGCCTCATCCTTCAATTTGAGCGCGACTATCCGGATGCCCGCATTATTAAGCTGGAGCAAAACTACCGGAGCACCAAGCTGATATTGGAAGCCGCTTACGGAGTGATCAGCAATAACCGCTCCAGATCCCCGAAAAAACTGTGGACCGAAAACCATACCGGGGATCCGCTCCACCTGTACGAAGCCGACAACGAACACGACGAGGCCGATTACGTGGCGCGCGAGATTTTAAGCTGGAAAGAGGGGAAAATAGGGCAAACAAGGCGGAGGGATGGGACTCAAATCCAAAATTCCAAATTTAGTGACGCGGCCGTACTTTACCGAGCTAACTCTCAGTCCCGCGTGCTGGAAGAGATATTTATGAAGTACGCCATTCCCTATCAGGTGGTGGGCGGCCTGCGTTTTTACGAACGCAAAGAAATTAAAGATATCATCGCCTATCTCCGAGTCATTTACAATCCCGGCGATACCATCAGCTTGCGCCGGATTATCAACGTCCCCCACCGCTCAATCGGCGCTCAAACCCTCGCCACGCTCGATCAGTTCGCCGAAGAAAACCGGATCCCTCTCTACCAAGCGCTGGAGCGGATAGCGGACAACCCCTCCATCTCACCCTTGCCACCGCGCAGCACCCGCATGGCGACCGCCTTCATCCAGTTGATCCGAGACTTCAGGCACTTGAGCGCCCGCGAATCGGTCACCGCGCTGGTTAAAGCGATCGTCGAACGCACCGGCTACCTGCAGAACCTGCAGAATGACCCTACCATTGAATCGGAGTCCCGGTTGGAAAATATCGGCGAGCTGCTCAGCGTGACAGCCGAGTTTGATCAGCGGGGAGGAGGGGATAGGGCAGATGAGTCCAATGAGGCGTACAATCCTCTTACTGCCTTCCTGGAGCAGGTTTCACTGGTCTCCGACTTGGATAATTTGAATGAGCAGTCCGATACGGTCAAGCTGATGACGCTCCATTCCGCCAAGGGGTTGGAGTTTCCGGTCGTCTTTATCATCGGGATGGAGGAGGGGCTGTTCCCACACTCCCGCACCCTCACCTCCGATGAAGAGCTGGAGGAGGAGCGCCGGCTCTGCTACGTCGGGATCACGCGCGCTCAGCAGGAGCTTCACCTCGTTCATGCGTTCCGGCGCACCGTCTTCGGCGCCTTCCAATCGAATCCGCCCTCCCGATTCCTACGTGAAATACCGGACGAATGCTGGAGCGAGGGATCGGTCGCGGTTCGGCGCAAGCCGGATCCGATAACCTGGAATTCCGCCGCCTGTCTGTCCGCCGGGCAGGCCGGCGGTAGGCTACCGCTCGGCCACCACGCTCAGAACAAAGCGGAACCGGCTGCCGATGGGATTGAACCGGCCTTTCGACCGGGGCACAAGGTGCGCCATTCCACCTTCGGCGTGGGAGTGGTGCTGAAATTAAGTGGGGCCGGTGAAGACGCCGAAGTTTCGGTCGCCTTCCCCAACCTCGGCGTTAAGAAGCTGCTGTTGGGGATGGCAAAGCTGGAGAAGGTCTAATAGTGGGAACTAACCCTCCTCCAGCCCCTCCCATAGGGAGGGGAGATGGGAGAGGGGCTAATGATGAGAACGGAGGACAAGAATGAACAGGTATGCGCTGATTTTGCTTTTTCTCCTTTTCTGCCAGTTGGCCGCCGCTGAGGGATCGGTGGTCGCTCGAACTGAGAAGAAGGATGGCATCCCCCATCTTTTTATCAACAGCAAGCCGACTCCTCCCCTCATCCTTTTCGTAAATATTGATCTATCCGATCCCCAAAACGCGGCCCAGACCGGCGCCGAAATAAGGCTGGCCGCCCGAAGCGGCATCCACCTGGTCTCATTTCAAATTCCGATCGGCTTGGCGGATCCAACCCATGATTTTCAGGCAGTGGATCGGTGGTTTGCTTTTGTGCTGCACAACGATCCGCAAGCCTATCTGCTGCCGCGGGTCTGGTGCGGCGGCGCGGTCTTCGATCGGGAATATCCGAACGATATGGTTCATTACGCTAACGGCGATCGCCCGATGGCATCGGTGGCCTCAAGCCGATGGTATCAGGCGGCTCGATCGGGGCTGATCGCGCTCATCCAGCATGTCCAGCACTCCCAATTCGCCGACCGCGTGATCGGCTATCACCTCTGCTACGGAAACACCGGCGAATGGTTCACGCCCGACTATTGGGATCGGCCCGGCTTTGACTACTCGCAGCCGAATCGGCTCGGCTTCATCGAATATCTGCATCACCGCTACCACAATGTTAAAAACCTGCGCCGAGCCTGGCAAAATCCAACCGTCACCTTCTCCAGCGTCGTTGTCCCTCCGCCAACCAAAGACTTAAGCACTTTTTACTCGCCCGGTGAGCGGCGTTACGTGGACTACTTGAACTATCAGAGCGACATCACGGCGGAAAGAATCATCGGCCTGGCCTCGCTGGTAAAGAAAGAGACCCGTGGCCGCTCGCTCGTCATCTTCTTTTACGGCTATGACTTCGAATGTCCCTATAACGACAATTCCCATCGAGCGCTCAACCAACTGCTCAACTGCCGCGAGATTGATGCCTTCGCTTCGCCGGTCTCTTATGGCGATCGTAAGCCGGGAGGTTGCAGCCCCTTTATGGGACCGGTGGATTCGGCTATTCTTCACGGCAAGCTCTGGTTTCTGGAAGACGATACCCGCACCTTCGCCGGCATCAGCACGCCACTAGAAAAAAACGACCCCGCCTCCGCATCCCGCTGTAAAAATCTGGCTCAAACGAACGGGGTGCACGAACGAAACTTCGGCCAGATGATGGTTCATCGGTTGGGAACTTGGTGGATGGATCTGTTCGGCGTTGGCTGGCTCAACAACGCCGCAATTTGGCAAAACATCGCGGATTTGCGCTTCGCCTATCAACGAGCCAATATAAAGCGTCCCTTCACCCCGCAGATGGCGGTCGTTTACGATGAGCGCTCGCCCTCTTATGTGCGGGCCGAACGAAATGAGCCGCTTTTGGTATCATTGCTGGCTGAGCCGACCCAATTTTATCGGTGCGGCGCTAGCGTTGGATTTTATTTGATGAACGATATTCGCCGGGCGAACTTTCCACCGGCCAAGGTGATGGTTTTTCTGGATGCCTGGCGACTGAAGGCTTCGATGCGCCGCATGATTATAAAAAAGCTGGGACGTGACGGCCGCACCTTGATCTGGATTTACGGGGCCGGATTTATCAATCGAAACGGGGAGATGGATACCAAAATGGCCGGTCGGCTTATCGGAATGAGGGTTCAGCAGCGACCGGCCGGCGAGAGCTTGAGCTGCCGGATTCTGTCCCATAATATCCTCAAGCTGCCCAATGCGGCGGAAGACGGGCTTCACACACCCAACCTGACCTCGTTCTCGGTGAATGATCCCGCCGCCGCTCCCATCGCGCGATACGATGAAGGCGGTGGGGTTGCTATTGCCTTAAAGCGGTTCAAGCACTATCAATCCTTGTTTATCGGTGAAACCCGCCTGTCACCCGCGTTTTGGCGCGCCCTGCTGCCGCGGCTGGGCGTTCATATTTACTTGAACACCGACGATGCCTTTGAGACGGACGGCCAGACCTTTATGATTCACGCAGATGCCTCCGGTGTGCGCCGCCTCCGTCTCCTTCACCGAAGCGATATCTACGACCTCTTGACCGGGCGCAAGCTGGCCGCCGCTACCCGCACTTGCGATCTGCAATTCAAGCCGTTTCAAACGAGGCTGCTGCAGGTTGTTCCGGAGGGAAAAAGCAAATTGGTCAAAGGGCGGTATCGCTCCCAATAAGACGCAAATTACCATGGTGGTTTATATTTACTGAGGAGTTTATCCCAGGCGATGGCTACCGCTCTGTCAAGCTGCGGCTCGCTTTCTCCCGAATGCAAACGGACGCCGAGATAGCGCAGCAATCCTGCTTCAAAATCAGCGCCGCGTTTCAAGATAACGGTATCCTGCGATCTACTCACAATGCCATAATCGGTGCAGGTTAGAATCGCCCTCGCTGCCCCTATGTGTCAAGGCTCGGCAGTGGCGTCACCTCAACTTCTTTGAACACAAGAGCTATCTTCGCGTCTTCCAACCACGGAACTGCGTTCTCTTCAGCCCCCAAAAAGTTTGGACGTAAGAGTTCAGGTTTGCTGAGAATGGTGGCGAAGGCCGGTTAATTTTACTGAAGACCTCGACCGGCCTGAGAGAGGCGGGATGATCTTGACGCCATAAAGCAGGAAGAAACGGCACCCCATCCCCCGTTGACGGGGGATGGGGTCATTGCGAGCGAAGCGAAGCAATCTCATTCACCAGTCCTCTCCCAGGATTGGGAAAAGAGTTACCTGCCTGGCGCAGGCAGGTAGTGAGGGACTCCTGCTTAAATTGCCCAGGGAACTGAACTCTTTCGTTTGGACAACTATTCCTCAATTTGGTATAGTTAATGGGGGAGATCAACGCCTGCCCTCGACAGAGATCGGGGGTTGGAGGGCAAGTCTGCGTGCGTTCCGTGCGCACAGGCAGGAGAGTGAAGCAGCGAAGAGTTCAGAGCGAAAGTGATAAAGGAAGCAATAGAAACCGGGGACTACTCCCTGGTAGCTGGAAGGATGGGCTAGGTACCTGTCTGCTGCAGGCAGGCAAGTCTGGTCAACAAATAAGGAGGACTGTTTTGCCAAAGAAAAAAGTAGAGAAGCTGCGCGCGGGCATCGTTGGGGTGGGTATCGGCTCCGCTCATGCCGGTGGATACGCCAAGCTGCCGTCGGTAGAGATCGCCGCGCTCTGCGATTTGGATACCAAGCGTGCGGAGCAGGTGGCCGCCCAATATAAAGTGAAAAAAATTTACAGCGATTTCGAGGCAATGCTGGCCGAAGAGCCGTTGGATGTGGTGTCGGTGTGTGTGCCGAATGCGCTTCATGCGCTGGTTGCAATCGCCGCTTTGAAGGCCGATAAGCACGTCATTTGCGAAAAACCGCTTTCGGTCAATGCGGTGGAGGGGCGAAAGATCGCAGAGGCCGCCCGTGCCTCAAAAGGCAAATTCATGATCGGGATGAATAACCGGTTCCGGGGCGACAGCCAGCTTCTAAAGCGATACATCGAGGATGGCGCGCTTGGCACCATCTACTATGCGAAATGCGGCTGGGTTCGCCGGCGAGGTATTCCGGGTATGGGCAGTTGGTTCACCCGCAAGGAGCAAGCCGGCGGTGGTCCGCTGATTGATATCGGCGTGCATGCACTGGATTTAACGCTCTGGCTGATGGGAAACCCCAAGCCAGCCTCCGCCTATGGCGCCACCTACGCGAAATTTGGGCCGGAGGGACGCGGGTCCGGCAACTGGGGAGTGCCGGTCAGCGGTGGTAAGTATGACGTGGAGGATCTGGCCGCCGGTATGGTTCGTTTCCAAGACGGCTCGACGCTGGTGCTGGAAGCCTCCTGGGCGCAGTATTGCGAGCGAGAGCGGTTGTACAATGAGCTTAATGGAACTCAGGGAGGCGCTACCCTGGAGCCGTTTCGCATCTTTACCGACCGTTACGATCAACCGATTGACATCACGCCGCAGTATCATAATATAAGCGGCCACGAGGCTGAGATCGCTCATTTTGTGGACTGCATCTTGCATGATCGCAAACCGATCGCTACCGTCGAGCAGGCGCTGGACGTGATGAAAATACTGGATGCAATTTACGAATCAGCCCAAACCGGCAGCTCGGTGTCCATCAAATAACAACTATCGCAGGCTAGGCGGCGGCTTGGCCGGAAAAACGACAAGAAGGAGTTACGGACCCATGAAGATTGGCATCTTTACCGCTCTGTTTCACGATCGTGAAATCAACGAGGCGCTCGACACCATCACCGAAGCCGGCATCGAGGCGGTGGAGCTGGGGGCGGGCGCCTATCCGGGCACTCGGCACCTGGATGACCTTGGCGGCGTCGCCCGGCTACTGGAAAGCGAATCGGCCCGCAAGCAGTTGCTCTCCGCCATATCCAGCCGCAAATTGATCTTGAGCGCCCTCTCCGTTCACGGCAACCCGCTCCACCCGAACCCAACGGTTGCAAAAGATCACCATGAGGCGTTTCGTAACGGCGTGCTGCTCGCCGAAATGCTGGGCGTGCCGGTGGTGAACGGCTTTTCCGGCTGCCCGGGCGACAGCCCGAAGGCGACCAATCCCAACTGGGTAACCTGCGCATGGCCGGACGAGTATCGGGACATTCTCACTTATCAATGGGAGCAGGTCGCCATTCCTTATTGGAAGGACCAAAACGACTTCCTGAAAAAGCATAACGTAAAATTCGCGATCGAGGCTCACCCCGGTTTCGTGGTCTACAACCCCGAAACGGCGCTCCAACTGCGAAATTCCTGCGGTGAGCAGATCGGTGTCAATTTCGACCCATCCCATTTTTGGTGGCAGGGAATCGAGCCGATTGCGGCGGTGAGACTGCTGGGTAAAGAGGGGGCGATCTTTCACGTTCATGCCAAGGACACCCGGATTGATCCGATCAACTCCAGCGTCAACGGCAATCTGGACACCAAGTCATACGCTAACATTCTGGATCGTTCCTGGGTCTTTCGCTCGGTCGGTTATGGCCACGGCATCGAGTGGTGGAAGGACTTCGTCAGTAACCTGCGAATGGTGGGTTACGATTACGTGCTCTCGATCGAGCATGAGGATGGGCTGCTTTCCACCCGCGAAGGGCTCTTTAAAGCGCTCGAAGTACTGAAGCAGGCGGTGGTATCCGAATCGGCCGGCGCCATGTTTTGGGCTAAAGAATAGAGAAGTTAGGCGGCTGAAGCGATCGGTTAAGGCACCGCCGCTAAACTCCCTCCCCCTCCTAGGGGGAAGGAGCACGGAACGGTTGCGAGGGGGAAGAGAGTAGGACAAAATTAAGGTGGAAGGCGAGGATGTGGTGCGACGCAGTAATCGCCAAGACCCAGTCCGAATCCCTTCCCCCTGAGAGGGGGAAGGCTAGGATGGGGGTGCATCCAATATGGTCGTAAATGATTCCCACAGAACTGAACTCTTACATTTCATTGTATTCGGGGGCAGCGTGTGATATACTCTAAGCATAGCGCCATATGTGAGGTGATCGGCTAACTTGCCACTTCAAAAAACTTCAAATTTCCGCCCCTTCCGCCTTGCGATCATCGCTGCAATCGTGATCGCTTTTCTCCTCGGTAGTTACCTGGTCCCCATCTACACAGACTGGCTCTGGTTTATTGAAGTTGGTTATCCAGGCGTCTTCGGTACTATTCTGCTCACGCGGTGGACGCTTTTCGCCGTCTTCGGGGCGCTCTTCTTTATCATTACCTACAGTAACCTCTGGTTCGCTCTTCGCCAGGCCTCCCAGGGCAACCTTCGCCTAACGGTTGACGATCCTTTGCGCCAGCGATTCGGGGCAGCCGCTCGTAAGATTACCGGTTGGATGGTGCTGGCCGGCTGCGTTTTCGTCAGCTTTATGGTGGGTTCGGAAGCCTCGACGCACTACATGGAGTTTCTGCAGTTCATCCACGGCGCACCCTTTCATGAAACCGATCCGCTATTCCACAAAGATATCGGCTTTTACGTCTTCCGCCTGCCGCTCTTCAACTATCTTTACAACTGGTTTTTCTTCACCCTGATTTTCACCACGATCGCCACCGCTGCGATCTATTATCTAAACCGCGCGATCGAATTCATTGATCAAAGCATTCCGACCATTGCACCCTACGTGAGCCGCCATCTTTTGGTACTGCTCGGTGTTCTCGCTATCATCTTTGGCATTGGCTATCAGCTCGCCTGCTATGAGCTTCTCTATTCCAACAATCAAATTTACTACGGCGCCGGTTATACCGATATTCACGCCCGACTCCTCGCCTACCACGCCCAGATGGTTACCGCCATTCTGGTCGGTTTGCTCTGTTTCGTAAACCTAAGGATTGGAAAACCTTTCCGATTACCACTGCTGGGGGCGGGGGTGTGGGCTTTTTGCGCGGTGGTGTTGGGCGGCATCTATCCCACCTTCATGCAAAACTTCACCGTAGTCCCCAATCAGTTCAATAAAGAACGGCTCTATATCAGTCGCGACCTCGATTATACACGCCAGGGTTATGGTTTAAATCACGTCGTCCAAATGAACTTTCCGGCCGACAATAACCTCACCTATGCCGATTTGCAGAAAAACACCCCGACCGTGCATAATATCCGACTATGGGACTGGCAGGAACTTACCTCCATCTACACTCAAAACGAAGCAATAAAACAGTACTATAAATTCGACTACACTTTGCCGGACGGCTCGATGGAAAGCAACATTGATGTGGACCGTTATCACATCAACGGAAAATATCGCCAGGTTATGATTGCACCTCGCGAGCTTTCCTTATCCGCTCTGCCCTCCGGCGCGCAAACATGGCAGAACCGTCATCTGGAATACACGCACGGCTACGGCGTGGTGATGACTCCGGTCAACGTGGTATTGCCGGGCGGTAACCCCGACTATTACATTGACGATATCCCTCCGACCGCTACCTTCCCGTTACCCAAGACCCACTGGCAAGTCTATTATGGACAGCTTACCAACCACTATGTGTTTGTAGACTCCACACAACTAGAATTTGACTATCCGGCCGGTACTACCAACAAATATAACCGCTACCACGGCACCGGCGGGGTTCCGATCGGCTCATGGTTGAAGAGAATGGCCTTCTCCCTTCGACTCGGCGACGCCAATATGTTGTTAACCAGCGATTTCACGCCGCAAACCCGCATTATGTTTCGCCGTAACATCATTCAAAGGGTTCATGCTATCGCGCCATTTCTATCCTTGGACAGCCATCCTTATATCGTCGTTGAAGGCGGCCGCCTCACCTGGATCATTGACGCTTACACCATGAGCAATCGTTTTCCCTACTCCAAGCCAACCTCACTGCCGATCGGACCGATGCAGACGCTGAATTTCAACTACATTCGTAATTCGGTTAAAATTACGGTGGATGCCTATAACGGGACCACCCGCTTCTATGTCGCTGACCCGAAAGACCCAATTATTCAAACTTACGAGCGCATCTTTCCGCACCTTTTCCGCCCGCTCTCCGATATGCCGGCCGGATTGATCCCGCATTTGCGCTACCCGGAAGATATCTTTCGGTTTCAACGGAGAATTTACGCCACCTATCACATTACCGATCCGCAGGTCTACTATTCAAAGGAGGATATCTGGGCAATACCCTCTGATCCGACCGGCAGCAATGCGAGCGATCAAGGACCCAGTACCATGTCGCCCTACTACATTATCATGCGCTTGCCGGGTGAAAAACATGAGGAGTTCTTGCTGTTGACGCTGTTCACCCCGGTTGATAAGGAAAACCAGAACATTATCGGATGGATGTGTGCAAAATGCGACCCGGAGGATTACGGCCAGCTCGTGCTTTACCGATTTCCAAAGAGCCGGGTCGTGATGGGGCCTGCTCAAGCGGTCGCCTATTTTAACCAGCAAAGCGATATATCCAAACAACTCAGCCTATGGCGTGGAGGAGGATCGAACGCCAACTTCGGCAATCTGCTGGTCATACCCATTAAGACCTCCCTGCTTTATGTGGCCCCGCTCTACCTGCAGTCGGTTCAATCGGCCACCAAGATCCCTCAGCTTCAGCGCGTGCTGGTTGCAACCGGTGATCCACCCCAAATCGCGATGAAGCCCACGCTGGATGCGGCGCTCGGTGCCATATATGGAGTATCCGGCTCATCAATCGCGGCCGGACCGAGCTCAACATCCGTACCGCCATCGGGAACGACCGCGACCGCGAACGCGCCGGCAGCCGCACCCGCCGCTCAAATTGTAAACAAGGCTTATCAGTCCATTCTTCAGGTCGAGAAGGCGCAGCAGGCAACGGTGAGCGCGCTCAAGCAATTGGAACAAAACTTGCAACAGCTTAAATCAAGCCTGCAGCCACAGCCGAGTCCGACAGCGCCGACACCACCGGTAAAAAAATCGAGGCCAGCGCTCAAAGGTGCCGGCCGAGCAGCGCCACCCTAAAACAGGAAGTCAGGTCGCCCATAATATCATTTATGGGGTTAAAAAGTCGCATTAAGGGTCGCGGGTGGAATTGTCCCTTTGCAGAAATCACGGCTCCCCGAGTGTAATTTGGGCATCAAAGCAGCCAAGGGGGCACAACGTGTGAAGGCTGGCAGGGATTCGTTGCCGCTCACGGCGAAAATAGGATGCGGTACGCTTGGGAGGAGCTATGAACGGTAAATATCTCATATTGATCATGGTCGCGGCCATCTGCCTAGCCCATCCCGCTTCAGCGAGCTACAACGCCGAGTTTTTCCACGGCAAAACGGCCTACGTGAAGTTTGATCGAAAAACCTTCACCTGGCGAATCGGAAATAAAGTGATTGAACGAGTGATCCGATTCGATCCGGCTCAGGGCAGCTTGCAGACGCTGGAGATGGTGCCGACGAAGGGCCATGAAATCTTCGTGCCCTATGGCGATGAAGGAACGGTTCACCTAAGTGGCGCTACCTTGTCCGACCTCTCGCTTAACAGCGGCTGGCGGATGACCGATAAGGCGCCTGCCGGTAACTGGACCGGCATCTCCTACAACGATTCAAGCTGGTCAGCGATCAATTTACCGTTCAAGACCAACGAGCAATATAAGACCTGGTGGCTCCGCCGTCAGCTCCCGCCTCAAACTACTACCAAAAATGCGGAGTGGAATATTGTCTTTGATCACGCCATTGATGATGAGGCGGACATCTATGTGGACGGCCACCTCCTTCGCAAAGTTACCGACGCCGACCAGGCCTGGTCAAAAGAAATTGATGTTACTTTACCGCCTCACGCGCTGGTGGTTGCGATAAAGCTGGTCGGCTATGCGGCGCCCAACGGTATTTATGGAGATGTCAGACTGGTGGACCAGGAGAAAGCACCGGTTCTCCGTCTTGATCGGGACTGGCACTATATGTGGGATGCCATCGGGCTCGGTCAAGGCGGGCGACTCCTCACGATTCATCTTCAAGGGACCGGGCCTTACGGTGGATACGAAATGGAGGTCAACTACGAGGTCTATCCCGGTGATCGCCCCTATGTGGCAAAATGGCTCTCGGTGATGAGTCATCATCACCGCCAACTGCTTATTTCAAAA
The DNA here is from genome assembly GCA_021842405.1 of bacterium. Classification (GTDB taxonomy): domain Bacteria; phylum Armatimonadota; class Chthonomonadetes; order Chthonomonadales; family JAMCWF01; genus JAMCWF01. Next base: position 12,301 of record JAKBZR010000016.1, on the reverse strand, counting down.
GTGACTGAAGAGCGTTGGCAATTGATGCCATCCATACCTGCATCCGCCGCTCGATACCGCCACTTTGTGGGGGCAAGCAGCGCTCTGGTGGATGAGGCAGGCCATAAAGGTCTGGTGCTGAGCGTGCTTTCCAATCTGGGCAATACGGAGTACAATCAGAAAGCACGGTTATTGACTTGTTTCTATGAGCCCAACGAAGCTCTGGTACCCAACAAGATGATGACAATGCCGCGATCGGTTACCGGGCTCTACACCGGCACCACCGCCACTGGCGCTTTCCTGTATCAGCTCTATGTGGGCGAGTATTTCGTCCACTCCAACCCGACCTACGTACCCATCATCTACAACACATGGTACGGCTATTACCGCAATATCAATGCGGCGACATGCGAAAAAATCATCCCGCTGGCCGCCCAAATCGGAGCCAAACTTTTCGTGATTGACGACGGTTGGCAGACCAATGCGGCCGGTAAAGGCGTCTACGGGGATTGGGTGGTGGATCGAGCGCCGGATAAGTTTCCGGATGGCTTAAAGCCCATTTCGGAGCTTTGCCGACGCAATGGAATGCGTTTCGGCATCTGGAATGCGCCGGTGATGACCGATCCCGATTCGCGTAACGCCACCGAGCACCCCGATTGGCTGGTGAAAACGGCGAACGGCACCTATCCCGACACTTGGCCCGGTAAACCGGGGTTCTGCTTTACTCGATGGTGGGCGCACTGGTTCACTCAGCATTTCGGCGATATGGCAAGCAACGATGATATCTCATTCTATAAGTGCGATTCGGCGCTCTACATGGGCGGCTGCGTCCAGCCCGATCACGGCCATCCGGTTGGACACAGCGTTGCCGATCAGGTCCGCTATTGGCACAAGTTTTGCCGCGATATGCGGAAGATAGACCCTGACTTTATCATTGACCGAGCTGGTTACGTGGCCGGTCCTGAAGCCTGCAATATGGAGGATGAGAGCTGGTTTGGGGACTGGTACATCGGGTACAACCCCAAGCGAATGAGCGAAAGGCTTTGGTGGTATAAAAACGCCGACATCTACCGCGAAACGCTCCACAACCTCACCTGGGTGCGCCCGTCTTACTGCATCGGCTGGGAGACCCCGTGCCATATCCCGACCAACCCGCCCGACATCAACGCACTGGAGTATCATTTCACCAGCATCGGCGCTTATATCTGCAACGTGGAGTGGCATGGGAAAATAGATCGGATGATGCCGCTTGAAAAATCCATTTGCAAGAAGTGGTCGGCCTGGAACTGGCGTAACCGTCCCTGGCTCGCCTGCACCCAGCCGATTCTGCAGGAGCCCTGGAACCCGCTCGATCCGCATGCGACGCCGCATATTGACGGCGTGATGCACCTGCGAAACGCGCTTCACGGCAAATACGGCTTCATCTGCCTCTGGAACCCGGGACAATCATCGAATCGCGCCACCATCTCGTTCAATCCGGCAAACTATTTCATCAATATGGACCCCAGCACGCTGGAGATTCACAGCATCCGGAACGGAGAGCGGATTCCCTTCAATGTCTCTAAAGACGGCACCATCACCATATCGAATTTCGAGATGCCAGCCCTCTCCTGGAACATCTTTCGGCTGACGGTGGGACCGGCCGGCGGGTAGTGAGCCGGCCGGAAAGTTGAGCGATGCGATCCGCTATACAGGCATCACCAGCTAGATTTGAGAATGGAGGCAAAACAGCTCTGCCGCTCGATACCATCATCCAGGGCGATTGCATCGGGGTGCTGGAGACGCTCCCGGAAAGCTCGATTGACCTCATCTTTGCCGACCCGCCCTACAACCTCCAGTTGCGGCAAGAGCTCTATCGCCCCAATATGACCCGGGTGGATGCGGTGGATGATGGCTGGGATAAGTTTGCTAGCTTCCGGCACTACGATGACTTCACCCGATGCTGGCTCAGCGCCTGCCGCCGGGTGTTATCGAACACCGGCACCTTATGGGTGATCGGCACCTACCACAACATCTACCGGGTGGGGGCGATCATGCAAGATCTCGGCTTTTGGATATTAAACGATATCATCTGGATAAAGACCAACCCGATGCCCAATTTTCGCGGGGTGCGCTTCACCAACGCCCATGAAACGCTGATCTGGGCTTCCAAATCCGAAGGCAGCAAATACACCTTTAATCACCACGGGGTCAAAGCCTTCAATGACGGCAAGCAGATGAGGAGCGATTGGCGGCTGCCGATTTGCGCTGGGTCGGAGCGGATCCGCATCAACGGCGAGAAAGCCCATTCCACCCAAAAGCCGGCGGCGCTGCTCGAGCGGATCATCGTGGCGTCCAGCAAGCCGGGCGACGTGGTTCTTGATCCTTTTGTCGGTTCCGGTACGACAGCGGCCGTCGCCAAGCAACTGCACCGCCACTGGATCGGGATCGAGAAGGAGCCGCATTACGTGGAGATCGCACGCCGGCGTATCCAAGAAGTGGCGCCCGCGATCTTCGATAAAATTGAGGAGGATCCCCGCGATCGGTCGAGGGCAAAGCGCGGTCCCAGCTTTAAAGATGTCGTGGCCGCCGGCTTGCTCAAGCCGGGCGACCCACTGTACTTTAGCGCCGATCTATCCCGCTGCGCCGTCGTTACGACCGATGCAAGGCTGGAAATCGGTTCGTTTGTCGGCTCAATCCATCAGGCCGGCCGACACTTTTCCAATGGAAGCCCCTGCAACGGCTGGGATCATTGGTATTTTATGGAGAAGGACGAAACCCTCCGGCCGATTGATGTGCTTCGCAAGCGAATGGATACCCATGCTTCGTAGCCCCTGCCCCTGCCTGCAGCAGACAGGGGCAGGCGGGAATGACGAAACGGCGGGCTCCGGCGACTTTTTCAGAAACCTCCTATTTTGTTTTGCCCACTCCACACTGGCAAGATCGGTCAGTTGGAGTGGAGTCGGCCGCATCCATTAAAACCGCCATAATCAGCGGCATCCGCGCTACCATCACCTTTTTCACATTGCTGTGGGCAACCGGCGTGGGTTTCAAGCCGGCGCCGAGGTTGGTAACGATGGCCAGCCCCGCGTAACACAATCCCAATTCGCGCGCAAAGACAACCTCCGGCACACCGGTCATCCCCACCACGTCCGCTCCCAGCTTACCGAACATTTTCACCTCGGCCGGGGTTTCATAACGCGGCCCATCGGTGCATAGGTAGGTGCCCTGAGGGCGGGTCGGGCAACCGCGCGCCCGCGCGGCGTGTATCAGGCAGTCCCGTAAAACGGGGCAGTACGGTACCGAGAAATCAGAGTGTACATGTTCAGGCGCGACCTCCTCGTCTTCAAAAATCGTGGACGGCCACCGCCGGGTCATATCAATGAAATCGTCGAGCACCACCATGTCACCCGGCTGAAGCTCCGGGCGCAGTGAGCCGACCGCGTTAGTCGCATAGACCGCGGTGACCCCCATCTCAGCCAGCGCCATCATATTAGCTCGATAGTTAATTCTATGTGGCACGTGCCGATGGTCCGGACCGTGCCTCGGGAGGAATAGGACTTTCTCACCGGAGTGCGATTCCAATTCCACGTACTGCGCCTCACCATAGCGCGTTTGAACAATGCGGTACTCCGGGGTTGGATTCGGTGAGTAGTTGTCAAGCCCGGTACCACCAATTATCGCGACGAGGTTCACCGCTTTGCTCCTTTCTCGCGAGCGGGCTGGATTTCTCAATACCGATAAGCCCATACGATTGACGGTTTCTGCCCGGCTCTCGCTGTTTCGTAAAACAGTTGACACCCCATTCAGCGGCGTGCTATAACGGCTTCAGCATTCTCAAGAAGCGATGCTTAAGTCCTGTCATATACGGTGGAAATCCATCCACCATTGCAAAATCCTTTATCAAAGTTGTTTATCTGAATCATTGTGACGCAGTCACCATTAAAACTCAATATGCCAACCGTAATTGGCCGCTATTTTTCAAAATTATTGATGGCTTCCGGATTCAGCGGAGCGTAAAATCGAAATTATTACTACTCAAATCACAACCGGCCGCAAGCAGAAGCGGGCAGCGAGCTACCTATTGCGTGAAACTCCCATGTACCTACTGCTGGCGCTTTTTGTGCTGGGCATCACCTATCGCTTCACCTTACTGGGCAACTGCCTATACTGGGGTGACATTTCGCTCTACTTTCTACCGACTGAAGAGATTCTGCACCGCTCGCTGTTGGCTGGCCGGATCTTACTTTGGAACCCCTATATCTTATACGGCCAGCCGTTCGTCGGTAATCCGCAAGAGAGCGTCGTTTATCCAACCACTTTACTTTTAGCCTGGCTCAGCCCCTCGCGATTCATTGTTTGGAATATTGCTCTGCACCTCTTTCTAGCTGGCGCCTTCACGTTTGCGTTCCTGCGCGGTTGCCGCCTTTCTCGTTTAGAGGCTCTATTGGGCGCCATGATCTATTCCGGAAGCGGTTACCTGGCCGCCCGCTTTCAGTTTCCGCCTATGGTGCAAGCGGCCGCCTTTCTGCCCGCCCTGCTTATCGGAGTTCGCCGCATTGTGCAGCGCCCCATCATCACGGAGACCGTCTTCTTGGCCGGCGCGGTGGCATTGAGCGTCATGGCCGCTCACCCGCAGGTCACCGCCATTTCGTTCTTGCTGGCCTTCGTCTACTCGGTCTTCGAAATCTTACGAAAAAAACGACTCCGGCACCCCGTGTGGCCGGTCATCCGAACTATTGGCCTCGCGTTGGCGCTGGGGATGTTGGCGGCCGGTGCCTACTTAATGCCGCTGCTCCAGTTGTTTGCAGCCAGCACGCGGGAGCATATCACCTGGTCACAAGCGAATCGCTTTACCCTGCTGCCATCGCAGTTGATCAACTTTATCTTCCCCTTCTTCTTTGGGAATCCAGTCAACGGCAGCTACTGGGGAGCCGGAAACTTCTGGGAGCCTTGCGTCTATATCGGCTGGATCGGTTTAGGTCTAGCCTTATGGCAGGCATTTCACTGGCGATCGGCGCCGGAAGGACGGTTCTGGGCCGCCGCCGCTTTCATCGCCACCTGGTTAGCAATGGGGTGGTGGGGTGAGCTGTACGCCCTACTGTACTGGCTCGTCCCCGGAATGGCCAGCTTTCATGACCCGGTGCGTTTCACGCTGGTGACTACCTTTTCGCTGGCCGTACTCAGCGCGATCGGCTTACACCATTTCAGGAAACGGTTCTCCAATCGGTGGTTGGAGCGGGCGCTGGTTGCCGGTGCCGCGCTGGAGCTGATACTATTTTCCAGCAATCTGCAGCCTGCAGTTGACGTACAGGCGCTGAGATTTCGCCCTGCTGCGCTGAACCGACTGACCGACCTGAAAGGATATCGTGTCTACAGTTGTGAGCACAAGACGATATGGGATCGGTTCATCAATTACAGCGATTACGGCCCACAAACTCCCGCCTATGTCCATGCGCTGGAAGATACGCTCGTGCCCAACCTCACCATGAAATACGGGCTGGAAAACGCATCCGGCTACGAACCGGTTCCCATCTGGGCAAGCACCGATATTGATGGTCAAATCCGCCAAAGCTTGGAACGGCAATCGGTTGGGTTACCGCTCTTGCTCCGATTGGTCAACGCCGCCTACTTGTTACTGCCCGACGAACGGCGATTCGCCCACCCCGATCTCATTCCGGCTGGGAACGACGGCGTGACCGTATTTCGAATTACCAAGCCGCTTCCCAAGGCGTTTATCGTACGAAGGACGCGCCGAGTGGACGGTTCGCTACGCTCCCTCTCGGCAATGATGAGCGTTCGCTTCAACCCGGGTCGTGTTGCCATCGTTTCAGGGGCGGCCGGCTTGGCCGGATCACTGCCGTGGACCGTATTCAACCCTAAGAGGTCCAAGCCGACCAGCGCCACCTTGGTTTCGCGAAGCGCAACCGAAGAGACCTACCGAGTGAACTGCGGCCGCCATCCTGGGTACTTGGTCTGGCTGAACGCCGACTATCCCGGTTGGACCGTTCGAGTGGATGGCAAAGCCACACAAATTGAGCGTGCCGACCACGCTTTTTGCGGCTTAGCGCTCAGATCAGGAGACCATACCATAGAGTTTCGATATTCACCGATTTCCTACCGGCTGGGTATTTACCTATCAGCGGTAGGATTGATGGTCTTAAGCTTCCTAGTGGGCGTTTCACGTGGTAAAATACGATCGTAATAGAATCAGTACGGCGGAGGAATGCATGAAAGTCAGCGAGTTGATGAAAACTCACGTAATCTATGTGACCTTGGAAGATACCCTGCGGGATGCGGTGGATAAGATGGACCTCTACCAGGTGAGCGGCTTGCCCGTGGTGGATGAAGACCGGCGTCTCGTCGGGGTGGTTACCGAGCATGACGTGATCGTGAGATTACTTCCTATCTGCGGCAGCGGTACCGATGCCGGCATTGCCAAGTTCTCGCAGGATCAGATAACATCCCGCATCAAGAATATACAAGAAACATCGGTAAAGGAGGCGATGACATCACCGGCGATCTCGATTGATGAGGAGGAGGACGCGCTCGAGGCGGTTCGGCTGCTTTGTGAAAAGAAAATTAAAAGATTGCCGGTCACTCATATCGGCAAGCTGACCGGTGTCATCAGCCGCATTGATATCTGCCAAGCCGTACTGGAAGGCCATCTGTAGTTAACCGCAAGCCAGCAATGAAGGATCGCATCGCTCCGTTAATCCGTTTAGAAGGATGTTGAAAAATGCTGTAATACCCAGCGACTTTTTCAACAACCTCTTAGGGATAGATAACTTTCGGTTTTTTGGGGGAGATGGGTTTGGCCACTTTGGGAGGTTTGTAATGAAAGACGGGCCATTTGCGTGGATTTTTCGTCTGGAGAGGGGTAATCGGCTCATCCAGCATGGCTCCCGCCGGCGGCTCGAAGTCAAACGCCCCTTTTGAAAACTTCGGTGAGAGATTATAGGTATTTTCATAAGCGATCTGAATGATTGGCGCCGCTTGGAAGGCTGGTTGACCGGAGGGCGGTGTTTCAGCCGGGCCGGTATTGCCGGCCGTAAAATCAAACCGGCGAATCAGATGGTGCTTCTCACCCAGGAAAAAGTGAGCCACGCCCTCGATTCCTTCATAAGTAAATTTCGCTACCACCACATCGCACCAATTGTCCCCGATCTGTCTCCGTCCCAGGTATTGCAGTTCCTGAACCTCACGCCGGATGTTTCTAAAGGGCTTTTGACCTAAAATAGCGGCAAACTCAATCGTCATATTATCAAAGGCGAGCTTTTTGGGATTACGCGGTGCCTTGGAAACCCGATACCAGTTCTGCGCCCCATCGTAATAGTAAAGTTGCTTACCGTTACTCAGCCACTGATAGATCAGCGGTTTTTTTGAGCCGGGCGCTCCCCGTGCCGCCTCCACCATAAAACGGTTGGGGCGATTAAATAATAAATGCACCGATTCCACCGGGTTCGGACCGGTTCCGGTGTTTTTCTTGTAGGTGGTGGTTTGATCAATCTGCTTCAGGTGCTCATACGAGCCGACCATCTCGTGGATGAGTCGAAGGGCGGCCGGGTCAACCGTGCGCATCGGCTTCGGTTTGGGTTTAGGCTTAGCGAACGAGACGGAGGGATTGCAGAGCATCCCCGCTGACAAACCAAAAAGTATCGGGATGAGAGCCACGGTAGGTGAAGGGCGGTGGCGGGCCGGATTACCACTCCACATCGGGCACCCCCGCGCTCTGGTTGGCAGCGCGAGCCATCACAAAGAGAAAGTCGGAAAGCCGGTTAAGATAGGTTATTGCGATGGGGTTAATCGGTTGGTGATGGGAAAGCTGCACGCAACGCCGCTCCGCCCGACGGCAGGTCGTTCGAGCGACATGCAACCTTGCGCCAAGCGGCGCGCCTCCCGGTAAGATGAATTTACGCAGTGGGGGAAGCTTTCCCTCCAACCGATCAATCTCGGCTTCGAGGCGGTTGACGGCCTCATTCTCCATACGGACGCTGCGCTGCGCCACCTTCGAGGTGTCGGGTTCCGCGCAGGCCAGATCAGCCCCTAGAACCAGCAGATCGCGCTGGATTTCGAGAAGGAAATGCCGAAACGGATCATCACCACCGCATTCGACGATTGCAAGACCAATTTCGGCATTGAGTTCGTCCACCGAGCCATAGGCTTCAACTCGGAGATCGGCTTTGGAGATTCGGGCGCCGCCGAATAACCCCGTTTCACCACGGTCTCCAGTTCGTGTATAGATCTTCACCGCCGTTTACTCCATTCTGGCTGGCGGTCTGCGAGTGGGTTGGGAATATCCAACCCACTTCAAGTCTACTTGCGGAAGAAATCGGCGTTTGCCTGAATGAAATGCTCCCACTGATTGGGCACATCGCTATCGGCAAAGATCGCGGTGACCGGGCACTCTGGCTCGCAGAGACCACAGTCAATGCACTCATCCGGATTGATATAGAGCATGTCATAAGGTTCGGCGCCTTCATGAATGCAATCCACCGGACAGACCGCCACGCATGCTTTGTCCTTTACGCCGATACATGGTTCGCAGATGACGTAAGCCATTGAATACCTCCTCTGGTATAAACACCTCTCATTTCGATAAAAGCCCCCCCGATTCCTGCCCGATTTCCCGGTTGAGTCAGTTCGTTCGTCAATGAGGAGGTGAAGGTTTGGCAAAACTGTAATAATATAATACCATAAAAAGTTAATAAACTCATTCCGCCTGGTTGACAAGCGTAAAATCGCTTGCTAAAATAGTGATGGGGGAAACTTGCAATGCGCCGATCTTCATGGATTGCAATCGCAGTGGCGATAATTCTTGCGCTCTATCTCGTTTACATAATGGTTGCACCCAGAAAGCAGCCCCTCAGACCGCTGACCGAGATACAGGTCGCTGCATTGCTGAATCAAGGAGATGAAGCTCTCCATCGGAAAGATTTGGATGGCATTTTTACTCTGCTAGCGCCCCACATCAAGATTTTAGGCGCTTCTCAGGGCCGCTTGCGAGCCACCCTGGCCCGTGATTTTCAAGAGACCGGCCCCCTCATCGCAACTTGGAAGAATCTGCAGTTCTATGGCGGCCGGACCTCCGCTACCGCCACGTTTACGCTGATGGTCGGCGAAGATACCCCCGGCATGGAGGCCGAGTATTTCAACTACCCCATCACCATCACCCTTAAACCGGTCAAAATTCCAACCTATTTTGGGCTTTTCCACACCACTCAATGGCGCATTACCAACGTCCAGACCAATGTGCCGGTTGATTTTGAAGGCCCATAATGAAGCTTGAAACCGCCTCTTTACCCCTCACCGCTCGCAAACCCGATGGGCTCGTGGTATCATTCTGTAGTTCATTTTATTTCCAGCCTTCTAAATTTCAACAAAATAACGACACACGGTTCACCGCACCATGAGTGTATTTAGCATAGTCCATACAACTAATCCGCCAACCGTTCCTGAATCCAAAATAGCCGATTCTTCCCGCGATCTCTCATCCTACTATGCCACCGACTACCAGATCCACTCCTTCCAATCACATGACGGTAAGGCGACAATATCGGATCAATGCCGTCGGGCGGTTGAAATTGGACTGAAGGAGATCGGCTTTTCGGAGCACAAAGATTTTGATCCTTTCGATCCCGTCGTGGAGCATTTTAATTACGAGCGGTACATAGATGAAATTCAGCTCGCTCGAAAGGAGTTTAAAGGCAAGCTTATCATTCGGGCGGGCGTGGAGGTGGATTATCAGGTCTGGTTTGAGGATAAGATCGCGGAGTACCTGAATGATCATCCTTTTGATTTCGTCATCGGTTCGGTGCACTACGTCTGCCGGCAGATGCTGATGACCCCGCGCTATCTGAAATCGCGTACTCAAGAAACGGCCTACCATGACTACTATCGTGAGGTGCTCTATTCCGTTCAGAGCGGCTTAATTGATATCGTGGGCCATCTCGAGTACGCCAATCGCCGCGGCGTGCCTCAATTCGGCCGGTTCGATCCATCGCCCTATGAAAATGATCTAAGGCAGCTTTTTACCGAGATGATCCGGCGAAATGTGGCGCTCGAAATAAACAGCGCCGGTATTCGCCAGGGTGTGAAGGTGACCTACCCCTGTGAGCGTACCGTGGCGATCTATGCGGATTGCGGGGGAGAGGAGGTCACTTTCGGCTCCGATGCGCACCATCCGGACGACCTGGCTAAGGACATCAGTCGAGCCTATGATCTGGCGTTGAAATACGGTTTGCGGCAGGTTACCCTGTATGAAAATCGCCGGCGATCCACCCGGCCGTTGGTGCTTGATGGATAATGGCTGGCCCTCTTAATGCGATTGCATCGCGGCCGGTTGTGCCCCGAGCTGTACTGTGATGTTTTTACGGATGCCTTCGGGGGTTAACACCGTTAATACCACATTATCACCCACCTTCTTGCTATTCAGCACTTGTCGGATGAGGTTAATCGAATGCACTGTCTTTCCATCTATTTTTAATATGATATCATTGTTCACCAAGCCGGCGGCGGCGGCCGGAGTGCTGGGCAGTACAATTCGCACCCATGCCCCTACCCCTGGTGGAATCTGGAGCTGCTGTGAGATGACTGGGTCCAACGGTGAAAACTGAATTCCTAGAAAGGGCTTCTGGGGCAACGGTGGAAGTCGGCGGCTCTTTTGGATTAGGGTTCGAAGCACCGAACGAACCGTGTTGATCGGAATCGCGAAGCCGATCCCGATATTGCCGCCGCCACCTTCCGAAACAATGGCGGTATTGATCCCGATCAATTGCCCGTTGATATTGGCCAGCGCGCCACCCGAATTGCCGCGGTTGATCGCCGCATCGGTCTGAATGGCATCGCGCAGGATGTGGCTTTGATCAATCCGCAAGTTATGGCGGTTCGTGGCTGAAATCACTCCCACCGTAACGGTGGTGCCGACTCCCAACGGATCTCCAATTGCGATCGCCCACTCTCCAACCTTCAATTTTGAGGAATCGCCAAGCTGTGCATAGGGCAGATTCTTCCCGTTGATTTTAACCAGCGCAATGTCGGCTTGCGGATCGGTCCCTACCACTCTGCCGTCATATTTCTGCCCTGATGGTGTGGTGACCCGGATGATATCGGTGTTGGCGATAACATGGTTATTGGTAACCACATAGCCGTCCGGACTGATGATCACCCCCGATCCCTTGCCCTCCATTATCTCCAGCGGTCCTGGAACCGCCTGGCCAAAGAACATCGTGGTCGCCTGAGCTTCACCGACCGTATCAATGTTGACTACCGCCGGCTCGATATGAGCCACCGCCGCCACGATCGGATTATGGCCGATATTCGGCTCCTTGGGTGGATGATCCAACATCCGAATCAAGGCCGTTTTTGCTTGGCCGACCGATAATATTCCGTACGAATTCTGCAACCAACGCAGCACTCCGATACCGATAAGGATTCCGATGATTATAAAAAGAAGCGATGGTAGTATTTTTCGCATGCAGCTATTCTCCAGAATCTCTTGACTCAGAGTCCCTTGGCCAGGTCGGCGAGCAGGTCAACCATTTCGATAACCGCGACTGCTGCTTCCGCGCCTTTATTGCCCGCCTTTCCGCCGGCGCGAGCAACCGCCTGATCCATGCTGTCGGTGGTCAGCAACCCATAAGCAACCGGGCGGCCGGTCGTGCGGGCGATCTCGCCGAGCGCGCGGGTCACCTCCGCTGCAATGTAATCGAAATGGGGCGTCTCGCCCCGAATTAAACATCCCAACGCGATGATACCATCCACTTTTCCGCTACCGGCTAACTGTTGTACTACCACCGGCAATTCCCAGGCGCCCGGCACTCGATAGACGACGATATCGCCCTCACCGGCGCCGTGACGAACCAGCGTATCTCTTGCGCCCGCCAGCAAACGATCGGACACCACGCTATTAAAGCGGCTCACCACAATCGCATACCGGCGTCCGCTCGCGTTTAGCCGACCGGAGTATTCACCCATCTTCTCCCACACACTCCATCAGTATTATATCTTCCGGATCGAAAATATGGCCCAGCTTCTCTCGTTTCGTGCGCAAGTAGCGGGCATTGTGCGGATTGGGCGGCACCTTCAACGGAATCCACTCCACGATTTCCAAATCGTACCCTTCCAATCCCGCCACCTTGGCCGGATTATTGGTCATAAACCGGATACGCTTCAGGCCGATATCCGTCATGATTTGAGCGCCGATTCCATAGTCGCGCAGATCGGGCTTGAAGCCCAGCATCTGGTTCGCCTCCACCGTGTCGGCCCCTTTATCCTGCAGCGCGTAAGCCCGGAATTTATTCAATAAGCCGATCCCACGCCCTTCCTGCTCCAGGAGATCGGA
>JAKBZR010000174.1 GCA_021842405.1 bacterium | reverse complement strand
ATCAGTATGTGCTTCGGCGGGCAAGGCGGCAGGGATCGCGCCTCTTGAGCCTTCGAAGAGACGACATGCTCCAATGCGGAAAATTAGTGATTTATGTGCTCAATCCGCCGCGAAACGGCTTCTCGGGCAACGGTAATTCGGACAACGACAACAGCCTGGTGCTAAGGTTGGATTACGGAAAAACGCGATTTTTATTCACGGCCGATGCCGGCCATTTAGCTGAAAATGATATACTGGCCAGCGGTCTGGATTTGCAGTGCGACATCCTGAAAGTCGCTCATCATGGCAGCAATGGCTCGACCGGTGAAAGATGGCTGCAGGCGGTAGCGCCAAAAGTCGCCGTCATCTCGGTCGGCCGCCACAATCGTTTCGGCCATCCTCATGCCGGCACCCTCTACCGGTTAAGAAGTATCGGTGCTCGAATATTGAGAACCGATCGAGACGGCGCCATTCGGTGCGTAACCGATGGACAACGCATTCGAATCACCCCATTCCATCCGGCGCTTGACACCAGGCGGATACAAGTTCCATAATCGCATAGCAAACAATGATGAAATGCGCGGTAGACCTCACGACCGGTCATCGCGACGGTAAAAATATCACAACTCAACAACATCGAAAGGAAACAAACAATCCGGTGTTAAAATTTAACGTGCTGGTACTCGCAGTGGCGATGATCATCGGCGCCGGCGCCTATTTCAGCCGTGCATCCGAGCGAAATAATGGGCCGTCGGTCGCGGTGGTGGATATGCAAAAGGTGTACGATGAGAGCGGCCTCCGCCAAATGAACGAACAGCAGTTGATGGCCTATGGCCAGCAGCTTGCAAAGCAGTTCAACGACATCAGCAACCTGCCCTACCTGTCACCCACCGAGGTGAAAGAGCTGAGTGACCTGTTGATGAAGCCCAATCCAACTCCGGCTGACACGACGCAGATCCAAACTTTGGAGCAAAAATCGAGACAGCTTTCTCAGGAAATGAGCAAGCTGCAGACGACCAGCGATAGCTCGCTCACCACGACCGATCGAACTCGAATTCAGCAACTGCAGGATATGATGAATACATGGCGCGGGGCGGTCGAGGCGTTAACTCCGATCTACCAGAAGATGGCGAACGACCAGGACACCAAAACACAGCGGCAGGCGATGGATACGATCAGGAAAGAGGTCGCAAAGATTGCCAATTCTCAGCATCTATCGGAAGTTTTCAGCGTCTCTTCGCTGGTCTATTGTGAACACGATATCACCAATGATGTGGTGAAGATGATCAAAAAATCCAAGCTTGTCACTTTAAATCAATAGCCAGAGCCACGCATGTGTCCAACCGGCGATCTAAATTGATACCGCTCGCTCCATCTCCCGCAAACGTTACGTGTAATCAGGAGCCGCTCTCGGCCAGAAATTGGGATGCCATCCAGCATGACTTGGCGCAGTCCCTGAACGGCCTGCTGGAATGGGTCTGGTTGGTCGAGAAAAGCGAGTCGGACAGCACGTTTTTGCTCTCCGAAAGCATGCGTCGGTCGGCCAGCCGAGCCTCCCAACAGGTGTTATGGGCTTGGCGGCTGGTGGGTGCGCTGGTTCGCCTGGAGGCGGCGTCGGATGGACAACGCGAGGAGAGAGTGGCCATCCGCCGTGAGCTGCGCCGCCTGATTCAGCCATACCTCTCTCCCGATGTGGGTTGCGATTTCGATACGCCCTCCCGCCTGCCGCCGCTTTGGGCCGATCGCATGCTGCTGCTGACCATTTTGGAGTATGGAGCGCATCAGATGGCGACCCATTCCTACCCGTTGAGACGCATCGCCGTTGAAATCAGCACCGAGCCCCAAAACTTCGAGATCCAAATCACGGCGTTCTATCGCATACCGGATGAATCGAACGCACCACCGGCGCCTGCCCCGGCGCCCGTTCAAAGCTGGTTTATGCTGGCCAACCGCTGCCTTTCCCACTATTCCAGTTGCGTATATTGGGAGCCGTCCGATAGCCACATCCGGTTACGCCTCTACCTGGCCAGAAAGTGATCGTCTACCCGTCATACTTAAAGAGATGGTTGAAGTAAAAGTAGGTTATTATTAACCCGGCAATATAATAACGCATAGGTTCTGCTTACACTGGTCTAAGTGTGAAATCAACAAGTAGGATATAGGGGTGTAGGTTCATCGCGGGGGTGTTCAATTCGGCGGTAAGAAACCCCCACCCTGAAAGGGAGGGGGAGTTTGGGTTACTGCCCCTTCATCGAAGAAAGCCTTGGGGCACGGCATGCCTTGCCCCTTCGAGTCACCACCACGTACATTGGGACGATACCCTAAAGGTTTTTAAAACCTTTAGGGTTTAGGGGATCGGTTCGTTATGGACGAAGACGACAAGCAGGGGTTAGTCTAGGCGAATTACGCAATAACATTGCCGGAGTAATGAGCCTGTCCTACAAATAGGTTAACGGTTGGTATTTTTTTGATCGGTAAAGTTGATGAACAAGGGGTTATTTTTGAAAAATGATCATAAGATCGA
>JAKBZR010000096.1 GCA_021842405.1 bacterium | reverse complement strand
GCTTTAACCGTATGACCACGCATGGTTTAACAATATCGCAAAGGTATATTCTCAGATGGACAGCGACCAGGTGGATGGCGCGTCCCTGCTGGGGATCGCTGAAATGGCGAGATGGCAGCATGCGATGAACAAAAAAAGAGGGTGGTGGATATTTTGAAAGTATTGGTGATCGGCGGCACCGGACTGATCAGTACCGCGATTGTTAATCAACTGGCGGCGAGAGGCGATGAGGTGACCGTTTTTAACCGCAATAAAACGGCGCCACGTATCCCGGATACGGTTTACCGCCTGATTGGTGATCGTCATGATCCCAATGCGTTTGAGGGACAGTTGCAGGACAAGCGTTTCGATGCCGTAATTGATATGATCGCTTTTGTGGAGGAAGATATCGAGAGCGATTGGCGAGCGCTGGGCGCGCGAAGCGGTCATTTCATCTTTTGCAGCACGGTTTGCGTTTATGGTGGTCTACTCAGCCGACTGCCGGCCGATGAGGAGGAGCCTCGGCTTCCAATCAGCAACTACGGCCGCAATAAAGTTAAATGCGAGGATGCCGTGTGGCGACTGTTTGGCGAAAACAGGGTGTCGGCAACCATTATGCGCCCCTCAACCACTTATGGGGAGGGCGGAAATGTGGTGCATAGCTTGGGCTGGCGCACCACCTTTCTTGACCGATTGAGGAGAGGATTGCCGGTTGTCGTGCATGGGGATGGTCAGGCGCTGCGGGTGGCCTGCCATGTGGAGGATGTGGCGGCCGCATTCGTTAATTCATTGGGTAATAACCGCGCCAACGGCCAATCATACAATCTGACCGGTGAGGAGCCTCAAACCTGGAATCAGCACGCTGAGGGGGCGGCCGCCGCCTTTGGGAAAAGCGCCCAAATCGTTCACATTCCAACCGATTTATTGATGAGACTTGCTCCCGATCGCGCTGGCATTTCTTACGAGATTTTTCAATACCCCAGCATCTACAACAACGACAAGGCCAAGCGGGACCTCGATTTTCGCTATACGATTCCTTTCCGAGATGGGGTTCAGCGGACCATTCGGTGGTTGGAGAATAACGGGCGCATCGAATCGACCGAAAGCGATCCGCTGGATGACCGCCTCATCTCATCGTGGAAATCGGCTTGCGATGAGATGGCAAAGCAGGTCAGAGCCGATTAACCAGCATTTCCCATCACCCGTTTTACCTGCTGAAACAGCGCCGACCTTTGACGGTCGGGCAAGTGTGGATTCATCCCCCTGCCGCGGCAATCGGCCGTTTCATTGATCTCCATGGTGCTTACATTTCCGAGCGAAGCCTACCGGAAGCCGGCTCGTTGAGGGTATCATATAACCTAATACATCGGTGGAGATCCGCACAATGACGGCATCAAAGTGGCAGGCATGTCGTCGGGGCGGTATTTACACCCGATCAAGCTTTTAACGATAAATTTGGCATTAGGATGAAAGGACTAACCAATTAGTTATGCAGACACGAGTGAAGGATCGGACGAATAAAAGCGGTACCCAGAAAGATCCTCTTCAAGCCAAGGCGGGATTGCCGAAGGAGTGGTACCTCAACGCGCTTCGCTCCATGTGTGAGATCCGGAATTTCGAGGAGCACGTCTACGATCTAGTTCGCAGCGGCACGATCAAGGGAGCCTCGCACCTCTATGCGGGCGAGGAGGCGGTGGCGGTAGGCGCCATTTCCGCCATCACGCGTGCCGATTTCATTACCTCCACCCATCGCGGACACGGTCATTGCGGCGCGATCGGCAACCTTTGGGCCGATAGCGACGAGGAGCGCCAACAGCACTGGAACCAGATGATGGCCGAGTTGATGGGGCGAGAGACCGGTTATTGCAAGGGCCGCGGCGGCAGCATGCATATCGCCGACGTCCAGAAAGGCAACCTTGGGGCAACTGGCATCGTGGGCGGTAACATTCCGATCGCGACCGGCGCCGCGCTGGCGGAAAAGCTGAAGGGCAGCGATGCCGTTATCCTCTGCTTTTTTGGTGACGGCGCCAGCAATATCGCCATGTTTCATGAGTCGCTGAACTTTGCCTCGGTGATGCAGGGTGGATTGCCGGTCGTTTACATTTCCGAAAACAATCTCTACGGGATGTCGGTGCCATTTCATGATCGCACGGTAGATATCGCGCCTCAGGCGGCCAAAATTCGGGATATATCCGTGCGGGCGGCCGCTTATGGAATACCGGGAGAGAGTGTGGACGGACAGGACGTGTTGGCCGTCCGCGATGCGGTCTTAAGAGCGGCTGAACGGGCGCGTCACGGCGAGGGTCCCACATTGATTGAGTGCAAGACTTATCGCTATTTCGGGCATTCGCTCTCGGATCAGCGAACTTACCGAACCAAGGAGGAAGAGCAGTATTATCGCGAGCAGCGAGACCCCATTACACTGCTTGCCCGGCGCATCGTTGAAAACGGCATCGCCAGCGAAGCCGAAGTGGAGCAGATTCAAGTAAAGGCAAAGGAAACCATCGAAAAATCAATCGAGTTTGCCAAAGCCAGCCCGTTGCCCGATCCTTCTGAGCTTTACGAGAACATTTATGTGGCCAAAAACCCCAACGATCTGGAGCGGGAAAAGGCAGCGGAATCGGTCCTGCGGGCCCGGATACGCCCCATCGAGAACGAAATCAGAGCCATGTGCCGTGAAGCGGCCGGCGGAACGATTAAGGGGGCGCTGCCTAAATTGAAAAAAGATCAGGTTGACGAGATCCAGCAGCGACATCAAATTCCCGTCAAAGCCTACAGTGAGGCGCTGGTGATGGCTCACGATGAGGAGATGGCGAGGGACGAGCGGGTTTTTCTGATGGGTGAGGATGTTGGGTTGTACGGTGGTGCCTATGCGGCCAGTCGCGGTCTCTATCAAAAGTACGGACCCACGCGGGTCATGGATACTCCCATATCGGAAGTCTGCATTGCGGGTGCGGGAGCTGGCGCTGCAATGCGGGGCATGCGCCCCATTGCAGAATTCCAATATGTGGATTTTACCACGCTGGCCAGCGACCAGATCGTTCATAACGCTGCCTACAACCGGTATATGTTCGGCGGCAAGACGAAAGTGCCGGTGGTTTACCGATCGCAAGGCGGGGTGGGGCGGTGCATCGCGGCTCACCACTCCGAGTCGATGGAAGCCTGGTTTCTCTACATTCCGGGGCTTTACGTGGTGATGCCGAGCACCCCTTACGATGCGAAAGGCCTGCTGAAGGCGAGCATCCGGGACGAGAATCCGGTGCTCTTCATTGAGCACAAAATTCTCTATTCCGGCGTTCAGGGTCCGGTGCCGGAAGAAGACTACATCATCCCGCTTGGTGTTGCCGACATTAAGCGACCCGGAAACGATGTCACCATCGTTTCCTACAGCCGAATGGTTCATTTCGCACTGGATGCGGCATTGGAGCTTGAGGAGAAGCATGGGCTCGATGCGGAGGTCATTGATCCGCGAACCTTAAATCCGCTGGATGTAAAATGCCTGGCCGAATCGGTTAGGAAGACCGGACGATTGATCGTAGTCTCGGAGGGTTTCCCCAAGTGCGGCGTGGCCGGGGAGATCGCGCGCCAAATTCAGGAATACCAGTTTGAGGATGGATACACCGGCTTCGATTACTTGGATATGCCGCCCAAGCTGATCAGCGCTAAAGATGTTCCGGTTCCGATGAGCGAACCGCTGGAGGATGCCGCAGTACCATCGCGGGAGGATATCGTGGCGGCGGCGCTCTATCTCTGCGGATAAGGGTGAAAGTCGGGAACTTCGGAAGCCAGTTTTCAATCAAATAATCACAAGCATTTGAAGGAGAAGCGGACGTGTCGGTTAAAGTAGGGTTTATCGGTGCAGGAGGTATTGCGGGAGCGCATATTGATGCGCTCTCTAAAATTCCGGAGGCGCAGTTGATTGCGTTTTCCGATGTGGATATTCAGCGAGCGCAAACGCAGGCCAATCGTTTCAATGGAAAGGCGTACTCGAGTTACCTGCAGATGCTGAACGATGTCAATCTGGATTGCGTATACATTTGCGTTCCCCCCCATGCCCATGTGGGTCAAGAGGAGGAGCTGGCAAATCGGCATATCCCGTTCTTTATTGAAAAGCCGATCAGCAACACCTTGGAGCATGCGATTGACATCGAGTGCGCGGTGAAGAAGAGCGGGATTATCAATTCGGTGGGCTATCACTGGCGCTACATGAGCCACACCCGCCAAGCAAAAGAGCGGCTGCAGAGCACGACGATCGGGATGGTATTAGGTTACTGGATGGGCGGCATGCCGGGAGTGGATTGGTGGCGGAGGATAGACCAATCCGGCGGCCAGTTGGTGGAGCAGACCACTCACATCGTGGATTTAGCGCGCTACTTTTGCGGAGAGGTGAAAGAGGTTTACGCCGCCATGGCGACCCGATCTTTAAGCGATGTGCCGAATTTTACGGTGACCGACGTGGGATCCATTAGTGTAAAATTTGCAAACGGGGCGGTAGGGTCATTCAGTAACACCTGCTTGTTAAAGGGGTTTGGCTATACGGTGGGACTTCACATCGTATCGCCGGACGTGGTGGTTGAGATTGACGGCGGGCAGTACCGAGAAATAACGGCTGACCGCACGATGACGCTGACAGGAGGCAACAACCCCTACTTTGAGGAGGATCGCGCCTTTATTGAGGCGGTTATTTCGAAGGACAAGAGCGGCATCCGTTCCAGCTATACCGATGCTTTAAAGACATTGGCGGTGACGCTGGCCGCCAACCAATCGGCGAAAACAGGTGGCGTGGTGGATATCGCAAGCCTGTTGCCAGATGAGACAACACTTAAACTGAATAACGCTTTACGAGGTTGATGAAAAAGTCGCTGGTTCCTGTCAATGCGCCATCCCCTCAGCTTTAGGCCGTTTATTGAGAGATTGATGATGTCGGTTCAAATCGTTGAAAAATCGGGAGCGAAGCCTTGAACAGCCGACTGCCGCAGTGGCTCACCCGCAGCACGTCGAGCCCTCAAACGGTAACGCTGGTTGAGAAGATGATGAGGGAAGCCTCCCTTCATACCGTTTGTGAAAGCGCGCGCTGCCCCAATTTAGGTGAATGTTGGTCGAAACGCACCGCGACCTTTATGATTTTGGGCGATACCTGCACTCGCAACTGCGGCTTTTGCGCGATCGAGACCGGTCGTCCCCTTACGGTGGATGAGGACGAACCGGATCGCGTCGCTGCCATTGCGTCCGAGATGGGTTTAAAGCACGTGGTTGTCACCTCAGTGGCGCGTGACGATTTGCCGGATGAGGGGTCGGGCCAGTTCGCGGCCACCATCTTGGCATTGAAGCGAGCGATCACCGATGTCATCGTTGAGGTGCTCACCCCTGATTTCAAAGGGAAGCGCTGGTGCATCCGAGCGGTCACTGAAGCCAGGCCGGATATATTTAACCACAACATTGAAACGGTGGAGCGGTTGTCGCCGGCGGTTCGTCCCCAAGCGAAATACCTCCGGTCGCTGGAGGTGCTTCAGGCGGCCAAAAATTTAAATCCAAGCCTCTATACCAAGTCAGGCTTGATGCTGGGACTGGGAGAGACCCCGCATGAGGTGGAACGGACCCTCAAAGACCTACGGCTGGCCGGCGTGGATGCGGTGACGATCGGGCAGTATCTGCGCCCGACCATGCACCACCTGCCGGTGGTGGAGTACATCAGGCCGGAGGTATTTGAGCGGTATAAACGGATCGGTGAAGAGATCGGATTTATATTCGTTGCTTCGGCCCCGTTCGTTCGCAGCTCATACAATGCGGCTGCCTTCTCAGAGAAACTCCGAAAACTGAAAGCATCCGTACCGGGCTAGGCGGTGCTGTCGTGCGCCGGATAAAGAGTCCCTTTCACATCTTTCATCGCTTACATTTTCTACCGGCGCCGGGCAAGCTGCTGCCGAAACGGCGCCGCTTGATTACCGCATTAATTGTCATCTTCCCGGTAGTTGTGACCATCTCAATGGGCTTGTTTGCTATTCACCGGCTCTGGATTCGGGCGACCACCCATCCCGAGCGCATCCTGTCTCAAGAGCTGACCAACCTGCTCGGCCTGCCGGTGCGGATCGGTCAGGTTGAGATAAAGCGAAACCGGATCCATTTCAACAACCTGGTCGTTCAGTTGCCGGGGCCTAATAGCGCCCAGCTTCTAAAAGTTCGATCGCTGACGGCATCCTACGATGTGAATCGCCTGGTTTTTCCTAAACAGCCGCACGAGCCGTTTTTTAATAAAATAGCGGTCGAAGATCCTCAAATCTGGATCAGCCGCAATAGTAAGGGACAGTGGAACGTCTCAAAACTGTTCCAGCGCAAAGGGCCGCCTCCAACCCGCCCGTTAATGCGCCAATTGGTTATCCAAAATGGGGAAATTCACTATTACGACGCCCTTTTTCCAAGCAGTAGCAAGCGGTTGAAGCCAATGCGTGCCGATATTGCCCGCATTGATGGAAATGTCTCCGCTGGACAGCCCGGTGATTATAGGTGGGCGGTGTCCGCCAAGGGACCCAAGGGCTGGCTGGCCGGCACTCAATGCATCGGTTCGTACCGGAGCGAGCACCAGGTATATGTGCAGTTGTCGGGCAATCAAGCCGACTTAGGAAGGCTGGCCAATCGGTTTATGCCGCCAACATGGGGGATCGCCAACGGCACCGCAGACATGAACGGCTGGGTTTTATACTCCCTGACCAACCCTTCATCGAATCGGTTACAATATGCAGCCACGATCAAGGTGAAGGGCGCTTCAATTTTGCCCAAAGGGACACACATTCCGATTAAAGGGTTAAACGCAGTCGTTCAACTCAGCAATGGCTCGATTAACGTGCAGGCGGCTGCACCCTGGAATCAAGGCGCAGTAGTGAGCAGCGCAAGGTTGAACTGGGGTGGGCGCCAATCCCCTCAAATATCAGCGGTTGCGACGGCGGCAAACATTCCCCTAAGCCCACTATTAAAAGAGACCGTTCCATCCCGACAGCTTCGAGAATTAGGGAAAATAACCGGCTCGGCCGATCTTACTGTTGAGATCAATGGGCAATTAAACCACCCCGCCATCGTTGGGGTCGTTAACCTCCACCAAATAAAATACAAAGACTACCACTTCAATAACAGCCGCATCACCCTGAGCTATGCCTCCCATCAGGTCACGCTTGCACTGGACGTAAATGCCGGTAACGGAGAATTAATCGGGCATGCCGGACTGACCATACGACATAACCCTATTTATCATGTCTCATTACAGGGCAGAAACTTAAATCTAACCCGGCTTAAACCTTTGCTGGCAAAGACCAATCTGCTCTCCATTCCCAAAAATGAGCAATCGGTGGGTGGCAACGCCGATTTCGATCTGGCATTCGATGGGACCAGAAGCAAGCTGCGCGGTGGGGCTACTTTTCGGCTGTCCCAATTTCAAGCTGGAAAGCTAAAGATCGGCTCGATCCGCGGGCGTGTCAATTACAACAAAGGGCTTTTTATCATCCAGCCGATCGCGATTGCCGACCGCAAAGGATATGCGGTGATCAAGGGGGATGTCAACCCGCACAGCGGTCAATTGAAGTTGCAGATAGAGGCGAATCAGTTGGACATTGCGAGGTTGGCCGATCTTGCTGGCAATAACGCCCAGATTTCAGCGCTTCGCGGCTACGGTTTTCTGCGAAACGGCCGATTAACCGGAACGATACACAATCCTGAGTTTACCGGCACTGTGGTTGGTTACGGAATAGACATAGGTAAGGTTGAATTAGATGAAATTTCCGGCCACCTGATTGCCAACCGGAATCAGATGATCATCGGCGATGGCGTAATCCGTCGTCTACCCGGCGACCTGAAGTTCGTCGGCACGATAGAAAACCCCTTTTCGACCAACCCCATTTTTGACCTTCATGGCAACTACAGCAAAGTTTCACTCAGTGATCTGCTATCGCAACTAAGTCCGCAAAGCAAACCGGTTGATGCCTACTGTTCCATCTCCGGCAACGCTAATCTGACCGGCAGCCTAGCCGCGCCGGTGCTTTCGCTGCCCAATATTGAGCTTTCCAACTGCTATATCGGGAGATATGTCGTTGATAGCGGCAGTGGCAGCCTATTGTTTAATCATGGCGACGTAGATATTCCGAAGCTGGTTTTGCAAAGTGGAAAGACCATCCTGGCTGCCAGCGGACAATTGAGGCCCACAACGGCGAGCACTGTGTCGAATACCCCTCAGACAACCGGCTCACCGACGTATCGGTTTGTATTGAACGCGCAGGCAAGCGATATACCCCTATCCGATCTGAATCCAATGCTTGGATCGGCCGCTAATCTCAGTGGATATGGCAATGTTAGCGGTGAAATCGGTGGCACGCTGGGCCAGGATGCCGAGGGCACCTATGCCGCCCAAGGATTGAGCGGTCGTTTGGTGATGGCGGTTCCAGACGTTAGGCTCAATGACGTGGATGTCGGATCCGCCGACGCCAAAATGAACATGGATTCCGGCATTGTAACGGTGAGCAGCGCGAGCCTTGGCAAAAGCGGCGCTTTCGCTCAGGTGAAGAACTTGCAGTGGCAGTATGAGAAATCGGGAGGCGGCGGTATCTCGGGCGATATTCAGGTTGGGCCGTTGCCGGTTGCAATGATTCAACAGATCGTTCAAAACAGCCCCTACTCGGCGCAGCCTGCCAATAGTCAATCTAGCCGATCCATAGTTGCTCTCACTTCGCCGTTAAGCGGTGCGTTGCAAGCAGATATTAAGCTGTTCGGAACCAGCAAAAAACCGATTATGGAGGCCCATATTCGTGGATTGGGGATGACGTTGGGCGGAACCCCATTCGATCACTTTGGCGGAGATCTCAACTATCAGCCCGGCATTTTAAGCATTAAGAACCTGCTGGCCGAAAGTGGTGGAACTGAGATTGATGCTCACGGACAGCTTGAAATCGGCCACTTGCTAGATGGAGAGGTGGACATCAACAATGCGCCCATCCACATGCTCGCCGATTGGATACCATCGCTTCAGCAAGTAGGTGGCAGCATCGGTTCGGCCTCCATTGTATTTCATGGAAAGCCAGCCAGTCCGAACGTGGATGCGTCGCTTGAGCTGAGCAACCTGGATTGGTTTAGGCCGGCCAATCAGCCTAGCGCCCCACCTTCCCGGTATGCGCTATCCCGCGTGATCGTAAGCCATGCGAAAATCCGGGAAGGCGTAATCAGCGCCAATGATGTCCTCATCGCGAAAGATGAGCCGCCTCAAACCGCTAAAACGCCGACCGGCCAACCCAACTTGCCGATACACTACGAGGCAAGCGCGAGCGGCCAGGTGCAGTTTTCATGGAAGCCGCCGTTTTTCCCAAAGCATCCCCAGATGGCATTCACTGTCAATATTTCAGACCAAAATCTTGGCATCGTCAATGTGTTTTGGCCGGGCGTCCTCCTGAAGCCCCAGGGACACATTGACGGCAACATCCACTGGGTCGGTTCCCTCCGGCACCACGAGGTCAACGGAAATCTGCTGATACAGGCCAGCAAGCTCCAATTTCCCGGCCAAGCAACCGGTTTACGCGATGTGGATGCTCAACTTGAATTAAAAGGCGATCAGCTTGTGGTGCAGGAGTGCTCCGCGCTTTCACAGCTCTACGATCCGCGCACCGGCAATGCCCTGCCTGGTCAAAATGGTGATCCGATCATCATCTCCGGAAGCCTACCAATCTTTAACCCGTCCAAGAGTGAGCCAGGCTTGACAATAGTTACCCATGATACATTGCTGTCTGCAAATCCGCTTCCGGTGATCAGCTCAGGGGCGGTGCATGGGGTGTTGGCCTCCAATCTCCGTATAACCGGCAGCCTACTGAAGCCCCTGATTCAAGGTACGGGGCAATTGCGGGATGCGGTGATCAATTTGCCGACCGAGTATGGGAAGCTAGGGCCCCCATCCAACATCACAGCGTTCAAGCCGAGATTCAAACTGGCTTTTGAGGCCGGGCAAAACGTGCATTTGATCAATCGCTCCATATTGGGCACCAACCAATTGGATATTTATGTGGAGACGGCGAAGCAGAAGGCGATTCAATTAAACGGCAACTTAAGCCATCTGCGGTTGAGCGGTGATTTGGCGATTTATCGCGGTTACTTTTCATTCCCCAGCGCGCGCTTTAGGATATTGCCGCCCGGCAGCATATCGCTCCAATATCCGGCGTTCATCTCCGGCTCTCCGCAACCATCGCTTAGGGTGGCAATCGCACTAAAGGCGCAAACGTTTATCAATGCCATTTCGATGTACGGCGTGCGGCGAAACTACACCGTGACGATTGAAGCGAGAGGTCCGATCACCGGTGCAGCCGCTTCCAGCAACGGGAGTGGAGAGCACCTGGCGCTCCATATTGTGACCGATCCACCCGATATGGCGGGTAGCCAGGCCCAATTGGAGAGGGAGCTGGCCGGCTTGCTGGGCGGCGAACAGTCGGTCGCATCCCTCAGCAGTGGAAATACTAGCATCGGTCAATTGTTAAGCAACCAATTGGTTGGAATTTTTAGCTCAAACTATCTGCCATCATTGCTGGGCGGCGGAAGTTTTGCACGGTCTCTCGGTTTCGAAGAGCTGACTCTAGAGTATAATTTCCAAAATACCTTATCGGTGTTGGCATACAAGCATCTGTTCGGGCCGTTTTATGGTTCATATTGGCATAGTCTATCCGGCCCAAACAACTGGTGGGAGCTACAGCTCAGTTATCAAATCAACAGCGGCTTGCAGCTCGCGTGGACGACCGATTATGTGCATACCAATCGTTTACTGGTGGAAGGAATTCTCAGGTTCTAGGCCGAAGTTATCAATTGTAACATCGCCGGAGTAGAGACGTCTAACACCGTGGTGAAATCACCAAGAGAGCGAATTGAAACGCCCTGACTCCGAGCGGAAGCAGTTATTGAGAGATCAACCTGATGGTAGGGTTCAGCCAGAGGGAGAATCGCCCAGCAATTCGTTTAATGATATTGTTGCTGCTTACGAAAAGAAGATTTTCAATCTCATCTACCGGATTATCGGTGATTACGAGGATGCGGCTGATCTTACTCAAGAGACATTCGTGAGCGCGTATCGCTCAATCGGCAGTTTTCGTGGCGATGCCAAGATCTATACATGGCTGTACAAAATTGCGCTTAATCACTCCCGTAACTGGTTGCGCCAGCATGAGCGAATGCGTTCGTTTAGGGTAGAATCGCTTGATCAACCCAGCGAGTGGGGCGAGACGGAAGGGACGCGTGATCTGGCCGACAACCAGAACTCTCCGGAAGTCGAGCTGGAAAGTAAGGAGCTTCGCACTAAAATACTGGCGGCGATTGATTCCCTGCCTGGCGAATATCGCGAGATTATCGTATTGCGCGAGATTGAAGGGCTGTCCTACAATGAAATAGTCGCGGTAACCGGCCTTTCGCTCGATAACAGATCG
>JAKBZR010000095.1 GCA_021842405.1 bacterium | reverse complement strand
TCCCGAGGCGGGAAGGGGGAACCGACGCGTAAATCGGTGCAGTAGGCGCTCCCCCTCTCCGTTTCGGAGAGGGGGATGGGGGGTGAGGTGGGCAACGTAAAAATTATTTATTCCCACAAAACTGAACTCTCTCTTTCCTAACTAGACAAATCAGACTAAATAGTGCCAAAATAGTTCATCGAAATGGGCAGGCGCGATGGTCTGCTGCTGTGAATTGAAGGAAATCAGCGAACGATGCCGAGCGTCCTGCTTCAATCGCCGTTACCACTCACAAAAACACCCGAAATCCCAGCCCCGGCAGGTGCTCGTTCTCAGCGAAACCTGGCGATTGATGTTTTGCGCGGTTACTGCATCGTGATGATGGTGACCAGTCATCTCGCCACTGACAGCCTGCTGAACAGCGCCGTCCACTTTCTTCGGTACATCAGCGGGGCGGAGGGATTCGTCTTTCTGTCCGGCGTCGCGTTGGGGATCGCACACCATCGCCGGGTGATTCGCCATGGTCTCGTGAAAGCCTACCAACTTATCTGGCGCCGCGCCTCCATCATCTGGCTCGTTCACGTTGCGACCGTCTTCATTGCGATCGGAATTGATCAGACTATTCACCGGTATAGCGCAATCCCATCCCTGCGAGGTGTTGGCTGGCCCTGGTTACTAGGGTCAACGTTGACGTTAAGTTTTCAACCGGGAGAGATGCTCAATATCTTGCCGCTGTACGTTTTTCTGCTGCTCGGAGCACCGCTGATACTGGAGTTGATCCGCCGCCGGTTGACGATTCCACTGCTGATTGCCTCAGCCTCCGTTTTTCTTTATACGCAGTGGCACCCCGCATTTGGAACCTGGAACAACCCCTTAACCGGTCGGCAAGCGTTTCCTGCCGTTACGTGGCAAGCGCTGTTTATTCCGGGAATGGTCATCGGCAGCAACCGAGAGGCTTTACACCGCTGGGTAAACGGGCCGAAGCGGCGAATGATTATTTGGGGAATCGGGCTGCTGGCGATGTTGACCGCACTGGTGATCTTAATTCCAAATCCCCTGTTCACGGTGAGCGACCATATTCGGTGGGATCTCTTTGTTTTCCAGCGCCACCCGCTGCGATTTGGGCGCGTAATCTACTTTTATATCGAGATCGCCGCTTTTTACTTTGCCGCTCAAGCCTGGATCAAAGGCCGACTACCGAGGTTGCCGATTCAATTCCTCTCGACGCTGGGACGAAACAGCCTCTACTCGTTTTTAATTCACCTCATCATCGCGATGCTTTTGGTCGCGATTTTTGTTCCTTACCAAACCGGATTTATGGTCAACTTAATTCCAATCCTGGCGTTATGGGTCATCTATTGGATGGCCGATCATCAAATCGGTCGCCGCATTATTCCGAATTAAGCGTGTTTCCAGCCAATCGCGATGCGATATGGGGAGCAAGAGTTGAGCGCTCTCCAAATGATTTCCAATGGTACTGTTTATCTCCCACCCCAAACCTTGTGCCCAAAGAGGAGCGGGTGATTCCGAACTCTTGAGCCCCTTGGCGTGAGCCGACATTTTATACCGCCCGGATACTGCGGCGAAATGTATCGCCATCACCGTGAGCATTGCTACCGGTCCGTATTGAGGCCGATCTGCACGCTTTCCTTGCTGCGGTTTATGATCTTCTCTCCTCCTCTTAGGCGATTGCCGATAATGCAGGCGGACACCACGCTCTCTCCTATTTCGATCTGTGTCTTTCCCCCCTCCATAAAGTCACACCCCATCACGGTGAGCCCACCGTCCAGGGCTCTGATCGCGGGGGCTTTGCTGCCCATCTTGCCCCACTGCGGATTGAACGTCGTAGGCATAGGCATACCCGCCCACCTGTTCGCATCGCCCATGCCCCACTGCGAAAAGCCGCAGGAATTGAACGTCACCTGTCCTTTGCCCTCTACAAGCACAGCGGTGGCCCCGTCCCTGGTCGTACCAAAGAGGCAGTTGGTAAACTTGACGGGACCGGTGTTCGTTGGCCTAATCTCGATGGTCTTGCTGTCGAACTTCTCCTCCAGACCCGGTATGGCGATGAGACCTACCAATGGTCCGTAAACCCCGCCTGTGTATTGCCCGTTCACAAAAGATAGCCCACTGCCTTCAGCGCAATCATCCACCAGCACGGCGGTGACGACCGATTCCGCGCCGCATTGGGTCAAGAGGACGTTGGCCGTCGGCCCTGCTTCGCCCGCTCCCTCGCGAATGAAATGGTAGCCGATCCTGTATTGGGTGGAAAAGCAGTTGACCATGTTTTCCCAAGCTGTCTGACCGATGAGGAAAGCTGTTCCGTTGCTGGCGATGAAACGATCGTACGACGATGGCCCAAACGCCCAGAAATGGACGTCTTCCACCCTTCCCACATCGCCGCAACCGGCTATGAACACGCCCGTCTTCAGCGGCTCTCCTATCAGGCCTCTGATAAGGTGCCTTCCACAGGGAAATGTGCCGAAATCCACTGCTTGATAAGGGTTCACCATCAAGACATCTATGATGGAACAGTTTTGCCCCGAGCCGCGAACCGTCCACGGGTAGGGAACAACCTTAGCACTCAGGTCGTCGCTGTATACCTGTTCCGGATGGAAAATGGTGAGGCCCTTGAGGGTTGCATTTTCGTGAAGGAAGATGAAGGGTTCGCCATCAGGATTGCCGGCGCCTTCAACGGCCAGCAGAGTGGTGCCTCGGCTTTGGGGGGGCTGGGGAGGACGCCAAGTCGGTCTGACGGGAGCGAGCCAAACCCCTTCCAGAGCGACTTCATTGGGAATGGACAGGTGGCCATTGATCAGGTATGCTCCCGCAGGCGCCAGCACTACCCCTCCCGTATGGGAAGCGGCATCCAGCGCTTTCTGAAAAGCGGAGGTGTCGTCGGTCTTGCCGTCCCCTCTGGCGCCAAAATCGGCCACACTCCAGAATCCTTGTCCCTTTACCCCGTCTGTCGGCGCCGGAGCGACGGGCTGATCGGCTTGAGTCTCTTCCGATCCCATCACCGTAAGGAATGTGGTCAAAGCGGTATCTTTAAGAAAAGCTCTCCGATTTATCTCTTTCTCCTTTCTAATTGGCCAGCCGTCCGCGTTGGCGTCGCCGGATTTCTGGCGTTTTATTTATCATGTAGCGCGCGGGTGAAATCGTCCAGATTCTGTTTGGCTGGATGCCAATTGGCGGCGCAAAAGCCAAACATACCGGAGGCGCCGGCCTCTTTTGCCGCATCTATTACCGTTCTGATCTTGTTTTGCCCCAACACCCGCACCGGCGCCGGCTTGCCCTTCTCAATCCAGGCAAAACGATAGAGAGCCATCTTAAACCATACCGGATGGCCGGTAGAGACCCACGTGTGCATCACGTTTTCTAATTCTTCCGGATCAAAGATATCGTAACGATGCACTTCCATAACCACGTTTTTGGGAAACGCGCTTGCATACTGGTTGGCGTATTTTTCCATATAACCATATCCCACCCACGTGACGAAGATGGCTTTGGGATCCGCCGATTTCGCTATATCATACAGATCGCTTACCTGGGCGCCGAATATTTGAGCCGGCGTGAATTTTTTGCAGATATCGCAAACGCAGGGTGTCTGTCCAGAATCGGGAGGCATCACGCCGAATCCATCGCTCTCAGGATATTGTTTTACGAGATCCGTCCAAACATCACGGTAAATCTCTTGAACTTCCGGCCGACTCGCGCATAAGATATTGGTACAATTGGTGTCAGGAGGCCGTACCGCCTTAAGCTGAGGGAAGTTAGCAACAATATCGTCGTTGACGTCAATTCCCAATACCAGCATCACTTTTATCTTTTTGCTATGACAATAGTTGATTACCTCATGGTTCAGCCTTGCTCCGGCGTTACTTTCATACCCTACAATATAGGGGAGATATGGCTTCAAGTTGGGATATCGCTCTAGGGAGCCTCGCCAAAGGCATGCTTTATCCATAAACAAGATGAGCGTGTTGAGGTGATGATCCGCCATCCAATTTATCTTAGATTTCCATTCATCCAGATTCCAGTTTGGTCCTTCAAATGCAAGTCCCCTGTAAGCAAAATCGGTGTTGGGTCGAGGAGTGCTCTCCTCAGCAGCGCCCCACGCACCTTTCACCGAAGCAAATGCCGCTAACAGCATGCAAACTGTCATCACTTCGTACACTGAAAATCTCACTCTGAAATCTCCTTTGTTGTTAACTGCTCCAAAACGACCCTATCGTGATTGATCTTACGGCAATGATGTTGGATCGGTCGGAGATATCTCATTTACCAGTGGAACCAGTAGGCCCCTTCATTCTCATTCCAGCGCCGCCCATTGATTGAATCGTCTTTTCTATATCGGGATTACCTGATCTTCCGGTTGCGGCATGCCAGAGAAACCATCCCGCAACAAGGACGACCACCGCGATGATGATACCGGCCACTACCGGTGAAATATATCTGCCGCCCTTTGCCATTTTATGCTGCCTCCTTCTCCCCGTTGTATGTTGGGCTTCGGCCAAAACATTGCGATAAACCTCGGGCCTCTTCGCTCCAAGAAACATCCGGGCCAGTTCACAATTGGTCACCCCACCCCAACCCTCCCCCACAATGGGGGAGGGAGTTGATAATCGCGGTGAGGGTAAGAGCCTGCTACCTAAATTACCCAGAGAACTGAACTGTTACGTTGCTGATCAACTTCGGTTTCGTCTATGACGGGTTTTGTTACTGACATGTACCAACGTCACAACGTGTCCCAGTGGACCACCATAGACGCGGCCATTCGTAATCGTAGCCCTGTCCCGGCCACCACGGGGCGCGCGCCACCGCATCGTCCACCGGGTAGCTTTTGGCATGGCCATCCATAAAAACAAAGTTCATCTTGGCGGTGGGGTCCCAACCGGTGCCTCCGCCAAGCCACGACAGCGCGGCCATCCGATTATCGTGCCAGATCCACAGCTCGTTAAATACAAATATCTGAGCCGGGTAGGGAATCATCGACTCGGTAATCACCTGACCCATATTAACACCGGCAATGCCTGGATGGGCGCAAGCATCATTAACAAAGGCGGTAAAAAGCCATTCGCGGTAGGCGTAGGATGTCCATCGCATAGGGTAGGGGAAATTGGTGTTGGCGTTGCCCTGAACGCTCAACGGCGCTTGAGCTGCGCCGCTGTCGCTTGGGCAAATAAAAATGCCGCTGTTCTTGATGTAGGGATAGATCTGCGCCCCATAGCTATACTGGTTCACAAGGGCCATACCGCTTGAATCCCATATTCTGTATTCGCCGCCATACAGATAACCACACACGTCATACGCCCCGATTTGCGGCGATGGAACTGGATAGGCTCCGTCATAATCTTGGAGATACATCTGCATCCCCAGACCCAGCTCTTTCAGGTTTGAGAGGCACGTAATAGATCGAGCCGCCTCCCGCGCCCTGGCAAATACCGGGAATAAGATGGCTGCAAGTATTGCGATTATTGCAATAACGACAAGCAGCTCAATCAACGTGAAGGCATACCGTTTACGCATTGGTGCAACTCCTTACTGCTAAATTTGTAGTAAAAGGACAACGCTCACCATACTACTATGCTGCATGATAACACCGAGTTGCCCCTACGTCTTTGTAAGGATACGCCTGTTATTTGGATATATCGGACATCATAATGGGTTGTTATGGAGGCGTGACCTGACCGAGGTCGTATACATAAGGTTCCATCTGACGGCGATACCGGGCCGGCGGACATTCGAACCGATGGTTGAAGATACGGGTGAAATATTGCACATCGGAGTAGCCGGTCAATGCAGCAATCTCTTTGATGGGGGTATCGGTGTGGAGGAGCAATGAACGTGCGCGATCCAGTCGGGAGCGCGCGATGTAGGCAGTGGGCGGCATACCAACAAAGCGAGCAAACAACCGGGAGAGATGGCGCGATGAAACGCAAAAGTGTGTCGCGATTTCCGACACCGACAAAGAATGACGATCCAAGTTATCGCGAATATAACGTAAAATATGTTCGACGGTGATTTCGCCCGGCTCCGATCCGCCTATTTCGACTAACGGCAACATTTTAGAATCGACCATAATCTGGGCTATAGCAAGCAACAAAGCGGTAATAAGACCACATGCTTGCGCCTCGTAGCCAAGCATCAGGCGGCCGGAAAACAGTGTTCGCAGCGCGTTCCAGAGTGCGGCTACCCGTTTATCCTCATCCGGGACGACTACAACCGAGGATTTCACAAAATCATCCATTAAAGCGGTGGCGCCGCCCTGCTCGGCCTGGCACGGAGAAATCCACTGAAAAGCAACCCAATAAAGCTCCATCTCCGGGTGAATGGAATTAACGATCTCATGCTCCACGCCAGGCCACGCGATAAAAACATCGCCAGGCTGAATTGTGTATTCATTTCCGTGGGTTATGAAACGCCCCCGTCCGTACGCACCGACCTGGCATGCCTCAAAAAAAGTGTGGCGGTGCGGGACATTATCACGTATATGCTCTGCATATCCCCACATCGTGACCTCGACCACGCCTTCGCCCAAGGCAATCCTACCTGGCCCCCGGTTAAGTCTGGCTAACCAATCCATTTGTGCGCTCCGATTCCTTCAACCTCGCAGGCGGCTCAAGCCTCAATCGTATGTATTGCCTCGCTTGAAAAGTTCTCTAAAAATGGCGTCGTTACTTCCCAATGAAATACGCTCAAGCGAATGATACCCCCTTTTGCTTCTCTGGAGATCGGATGGTTTTCGGCAAAGTATCAATAGCCGCCCGACCATTGACACTATTGAACATGGGAGAGTGGCATCACTTAACCCAAGCGCGTAAGAGTTCAGTTCTCTGGGTAATTTAGGCGGCAGGCTTTTACTCCTATAGCAATAATCAACACCCTCCCCGCTTGCGGGGAGGGCTGGGGTGGGGTCGAACGAAAATCATTCCCGTAAAACTGAACTCTTTCACGCGCTTGACTTGTGAGGCAATCCTGACTATACTTGCACCAACCAGGTTCCCAATTTCGTCCGAACCCGCCGGCTGCTCCTGGATCACCTAGATTTTATGTAAGGAGGCATCGCTATTGATCAAGTTCCGCACGTCTGCGCAGTGGCTGATCGTTTTGGCCCTGATCGCCTTTCCCATTATTTCACGAGCCGATACCGTTTCCAATGCGATTGCACATCTCGATCACCTGACCGGGACATCGGTTTCTGAACCGTCCCCGTCCTCTATCGCGGCTCAGCTTCACTTTGGCTCCGAGCTGGCCGCACGCTACCAAAAAACGCATCCGGAATTCACCCATTTAATGAATCAGGCAAGCCGAATTCTGGAGAAAGCAACTCCCGATAACTACTCGAGCGCGGTGCATCAGGCCTATGAGGTTTTACAGCCGATGGAGCCGGTTGCCAAGAGCTACACGCTGTATCTGATCGGCCATGCCCATATTGACATGGATTGGCTGTGGCCCTGGTCGGAGACGGTGCAAGTCTGTCACGATACCTTTGCCAGCGCGCTGCATTTTATGCAAGAGTTCCCCCAATTTCATTTTTCGCAAAGCCAGGTCAGCGCTTATGTCGCAATGCAAGATCATCACCCCAGTATTTTTGCCGGCATCAGGAACGCGGTGAAGCGCGGTCAGTGGGAAGTGACCGCCGGTATGTGGGATGAGAGCGACAGCAATATGGCCTCCGGTGAGGCCATTTTTCGCACCGCGCTCTACGCCACACGGTATACGGAAAAGGAGCTGGGCGTTCGCTCGCGCATCGTCTGGCTGCCGGACAACTTCGGTCATGCCTGGACGCTGCCAGATATCATGTCGCGCTGCGGCTTTAAGTACTTTTATTTCTGCCGATGCAGACCCGGTCCGCTTGTCTTTAACTGGGAAGGTCCGGGTGGCGGTAAACTGCTGGCGGTTTTAAACACCGGTTGGTATAGCGAAACGATTGATAACGGCATTGCCGATCGGGTGTTTCAGATGCAGGATGAAGATGGCGTCAAGGCCGGCCTCGTTGTCTACGGTGTCGGTGATCATGGCGGCGGGCCGACCCTGCAGGATATCCAGCGTGCTGTGGAAATGCAAAAACGCCCGATCTGGCCTCGAATCGTGTTTACCAGCGCCCAGCACGCCGATGCGGAGATCGCGGCCGAGATGACGAAGCTGCACCGTAAACCGGTGACGGTGGATAAGGAGCTGAATTTTACCTTCCAGGGATGCTATACCACCCATGCCGATATAAAGCACATGAACCGAGTGATGGAATATACACTGCCCGATTGTGAAACCATCAGCGTGCTCAATTCACTACTAAACGGGCGTCCGTATCCCAATAAGGTTTATGAAGGTGCGTGGCGCGCAACCTGTTTCAATCAGTTCCATGACATCCTATGCGGGTCGGCGATACACTCCTCGTATGCCTACTCGATCGGCCTGGCTGAGGCCGGTTTGCAAAATTCGGAGAGCGCACGCGGAGCCGCCATGCAGAACATAGCCGGGCAGGTGAATACGACCGCTTTTCATAAGCCGCTCCTCGTATTTAATTCAATGACCTGGCCGCGCCGCGATATTTTAAAGCTGCCGGTTGATTTCCCATCCCAAGTAATCGCCGACAATGCAGGGCACCTCTACCCAGTTCAAAATACGAGCGATGGGGAGCGGCTCGCGGTCGTTCCCTTACCGGCGACCGGTTATTCCACTTTCGATCTTAAGCCGTCCGTTCGCCGCTTGACCTCTAATAAGCCTGGAGTCACCATTCACAACTGGGTGATGGAAAACGCCACCCTTCGCGTCCGAATCAATCCGAAGACCGGCACCATCGTCAGCCTTTACGATAAGGCCTTGCATCGTGAGCTGGTGCCACCCGGCCAGAACTTCGGCGTTCTGCAGGCGCTGCATGAAGGCCCCAACGGAATGTCGGCCTGGGATATCGGCCCGATTTTGGGCACCACTCCACTGATTAAGCCGCTCTCGGTCAAGGTGCTGGAGCGCGGGCCGGTTCGGGTGATGGTGGCTGCAACCTACCACTACGACGCCTCCGACTTCACGCAGCGGATCTCGTTGGTGGCGGGTGAGCCGCGGGTCTACTTCCGAACCGATGTCAATTGGCAGGAGCGCGGCAACAACCAGTACGGCGGTACGATGCTCAAGGTCGCCTTTCCGATGGCGATTCGCAATCCGAGGGCAACCTACGAAATCCCATTCGGCAGCATTCAGCGACCGACCGATGGGTCGGAAGTCCCTTCCCAAAAATGGATGGATTTGAGCGAGTACCCCTATCCATTAATCACCCCTCCCACGCGGCAGTTGGAGCTTGATCTCTCGTCGCTATTCACGGCAAACGGGATTACCACCCGATCCAATCCGGCCGCAGGCTCCTTCGACAACATCAAGGCGCCCGGCTTCAGCTTCCCGCGCAGTGAGATGCCGCCGCCCGGCTCTCAGGTGCGCTATAACGGCATCGAGTGGAAATTCCCGAACTACGCCAAGGAGACCAACAACTACCTGGCTTGCGAGGGGCAGACGATCAAGGTGAGCAATGCTCCCGGCACCACCGTTCATCTGCTGGGCGCCGGCGTGTTGGGAAGCCAGAGCGGGGAGTTTATCCTGCACTACAGTGACGGCGCCACGAGCACTGCCTTTGCCGACTTCGGCGACTGGGTTGTCGGCGGCGGCAACGACCAGCCGGTGATCACCACCGATCGTCGCAACGTGGGCGGCGGCAGCGATAACAATACGGCTCATATCGGCGCCATTACGCTGTTCGGCGTGCCCGGCAAGCGGCTGGTCTCCATCCAACTGCCCTATTCGCCGAATATCCACCTCGTCGCCATTACAGTGAGCAACTCGGCTCACAATCCAAAAGCGGGTCAGGCTGAGTTCGGGGTCGCGATACTGAACCGCGATAAATACGGCTGCGATACCAAAAACAACGTGATGAGGCTGACCCTGCTGAGAAGCCCCTACAACCCGGATCCGGCGCCGGACGTGGGCCATCAGGTCATCCGCTATGCGGCGCAGCCTCACGCCGGCGGTTGGAAGGATGCGGGAATCGTGCGGGCGGCCTACGATTACGACACGCCGGTTCCGACCGTTGAAACCACGGCGCATCGGGGGCGAATGCCGGCCTCCTTCTCATGGCTGAATGTCTCCGCGCCCAACGTGGTGATCAGCGCGATCAAAAAATCGGAGGTCGGCAACGATCTGATCGTCCGGCTTTACGAGACCGCCGGTCGTCCCGCTCACGTGCGGCTCAACATCGGCTTTCCGGTGGTATGGGCGAAGGAGTGCAATGGCTTGGAAAGGCCGCTCAAACACGGCCGCCGAATTGTAGCGACCGCCCATTCGCTGCTGTTCACGGTCAAGCCGCACGATATCGTGACGCTTCGGATCGGCATTCGAGGCGGATTCACGAAAGCGCGGCTGAGCGCGATCGCCTTGCGCTAGCGAGAGGGAGAGTTCCGATTCCAGGCTCGCCCCCGGATATGGGGGTGGCCTGGAATCCTGCTTAACAAAGCAAACTCTGGGATCCGTGCTATTCAATGGGTCGTCCCTCCTAACCCGGCGTAGCTTGAGCCAAGATATTTCGGTGCGATAGGTAACGTATTTCGCCGATGAGATGCTAACGGTTCCTCTATTACTGGGTGCTGAATGCTGATGGCTTACTTGCTCTTGGTGGTGTTGGTCTTTATCTTTTATGAGGCGCCGATATTCGTAATCGCTTACAAGTCGGAGCATCCCTATAGCTGGCTTGCATTTGTGCCGTTCGCAAATACATGGTTAATGTGCGATATGGCGGATCTTGACCTGAGCGATTCATTCAACCCGCTTTTCTACATCATCGTCTGGATGAGACTGGCCGAAAATGCGAATAAGCCGAGTTGGCTCGGCATTTTGATGATTTTGCCGCTGGTAGACTGGGTCATCGGCTATTACATCGCTTTTGTGCCATCCTAATCGGAGCCGATCGGCTCCCCGCTATCTCAAGCCTACCGGCGGTCGTCAGGTGAAATTATCTTCTCAAACACGCACGCAGTCGAGCGGTAAGAGTTCAGTTTCGTGGGAATGATTTGTGGTAGTATTGGTCGCTTCCCTCACCTCGGCCTCTCCCTAGTACTGCAATGTTATCGGGGAATCAATCTACTAGCCTGCGAGCTACCTCTGAGCCGCGAGCGTGAGCGAGCGTACACACTGGCTGTTTATGCCTCACGATAATCCCATTCTCGTTCTCCACGTCGTCATCCGACTGGTTAACGGGGGCGCGCAGCAGGACACGATCGCCAACGTGCTAATGCTATACCGCTCCACTCGCTCACGCTCGTGGCTCAGTTGACTGTGGCATCCACTCGCTCACGCTCGTGGCTCAGTTGACTGTGGCATCCGCTCGCTCACGCTCGTGGCTCAGTTGACTGTGGCATCCGCTCGCTCACGCTCGTGGCTCAGTTGACTGTGGGTTAAATTGAGAAATGAGTGATCAGCCCACCCTACGAGTTGCATTCACTAGCAGGATGACTCCTAAAGTAACCTATCAAAGACCATGCAACACATACTGCAATGTTGTCTGGGAATCAATCTCTGTCTTCCCAA
>JAKBZR010000094.1 GCA_021842405.1 bacterium | reverse complement strand
AAGTAACGCATGTGAGCAGGCAAACCAAAGAAATCATCAAGGAGGCGCTCGCTAACAAGATCGTCCGCTTTCATCTCGAGCAGCACGGGCGAGACCCTGAAAATGTGAAAGTTCACCTGATCGGGGATATGGTGGTCGTATGCTGCAGCGGCGTCTTCACCCCCATCGAGGCACGGCTGTCTGCCACTGAAGAGGGCAGAAAGTTGATCGTGAGCGCCCGGCAAGAGCTGCGCAGCATCAACCACCGCGAAATCGAGGACGGCATCGGCGAAGTCGTGGGCTGCCGCGTCAAGTACAGCTACTGCATGGTGAACCCAGACATCGGAGAGCAGATAGAAATATATATGCTGGAGGCCGATATGGAGAAACGATTGCTCCGAGACGAGCTGGACCGACTGAGCGGCCTCTCAACCGGCCGCTGAGTATACAACCTTGCTCTCCGTGCTGTAATTGACCGGCCGAAGTCGCGATATGGCGGATCGCTTCACGCTGCCTTATGTGGTTGTTGATAAATACGGTAAAACCCCCATCGCCATTCCAGGACCGCAATACGGAAGATGGATACAGCCGGCTACACGCGATGAACTCCGTACATATCGAGCAGTTGATAGCGGGTGGCCTGCAGCCGCTGCTCCACGATGTGCACGAACCGCTTCATCAGCTCATAACCGAGCGCCGGATCTTCATCGCACTTGCTCCGGAGGCATTTTCCGTCCAATACGGTGGCCCGCACCATCTCCACCGCCCTCGCATCGAAACGCCACCGATAGGGAGAGACGAGCCAAGACCAACCCAATACTTCCCCTTCACCCAGCGTTGCGATGGTTAGGGGGCCGCTGGGCACGTAAATCTCGAGTGCGACTTTGCCGTGGCGAATCAAAAAGAAGCGGTCAGCCTCCTCATCCTCGTGGAATATGTATTCGCCTCCGTCGAATTTCGCATTGGATGCGCATCCGTTCAGAATCTCAATGTAACTGGGTTCGAGCCCGTGGAAAAACGGGTGCTCAGCAAGTAGCGGTTCCAGTGTTTGCATTCTCATGCTCCTTTGCATTAACGCTGATTAATTCCAGACCGTGCGATTCGTCAATCTCCTGCGGGGCCCCGCAAGAGGTGCAGATCGCGATGTGGCCGATCAGGTCATCCGCATTGACGACCTGGTGCAGGCCGCAAAAGGGACACACGATTTCCATTTTATACCGATCAATGATCAGTTGAGTGGATTGTAGAGCCGTGTTCTGGGTTAGCATTTCAAAAGCCTGTTCGAGCGGCTCTTCCGCAAATGCGCTACTGGCCCGCACTCGAACCTCAGTGATCGGCTCCCCGCTCAACCGCTCACGATCCAAAAGCTGATCCACAAGCTGTTGCATAACGGTGAATTCATGCATTCTCACCCTCCTCCACACCGGCCGATTAAAATCATCTACCCTATTTATTCATCTCCACCAGGGGCTTCTCCTCCGATCGCCAGCTTTTCAGCAAGTCGGCGACCTGATCCACCAGCGTTGGCAAGGCATGTGAGACCTCTTTGCTCAAGCGGGCGCCCATCGTTACCGTATCTTTCACTTCGATGGCAAAGACGGCGATTTCGACGGGGAACTCAAGCTCCAAAGCACCGGCCAACGCGACAATTTCAGGCAAGCCGGCATAGTGGGGTGAAGGCGCAGCCACCCTACCGAGGTCATTCAGGCTCCACCGGTATAAGGTGCCTGGCGGGCGGCGGCCTGTCTGCACTGCATCCATAATCGCCACCCGGTCATAGCCGATGAAGAGATCCATCAGCGCAAGCCCCGCTGCCGAGCTTTCGATGACATCGGCGCAGCCGTTCAGACGCGGTTTCAGCATGCGGGCGGCCGCAATTCCGGCTCCATCGTCGGCCAGTAGTTCATTTCCAAGCCCAAGCGCGAGCAGCTTCGCCATCGCTCATGAATCCCTTCGTATCTCTTGAATTACGTTGAATTGCTCATCGTAGATTCGCACCAACAGCGGCATCTGGCCGGGCAACGCATGAGTTGCGCATCCATGGCATGGGTCATAAGCGCGAAAAGCCATCTCAATCAGGTTGAGGATGCCGTCATCCACTTTACCATTGCGAACGGCGCTGCGGGCTGCCTTATCCACCGACATCGCAATACGCGCCGCATTGTTTTGCGTCGCAACGATAAGATTAGCGGCGGTGATGATGCCGCGATCATCGGTACGATAATGGTGGAAGAGGGTCCCGCGAGGCGCCTCCACCACGCCGATGCCCTCACTGGGCGTGGCGGTTGGTAGGGTGCGCACATTGGGATTGATGATATCGGGGTCGTTGGCCAGCTCCAGCATGCGCTCAGCCGCATAGAGCAGCTCCACCAGCCGCGCCCAGTGGTTGGCCAGGGTATGGTGAACCGGCCGGCCGCCCAGCGTTTTGTGGAGCTGGTCGTAGGCTTCCTGCGCTTTGGGAGTTGCCATGCCGGCCGCCGCATTGAGTCGCGCCAGCGGAGCCACGCTGTAGATACCGCTCTCCCTGCCATCGGTAAAGCCCTTCCAACCAACATCCTTCAGAAAGCAAAACTTGATGTAGCTCCACGTCTCCACATGCTCGGCCACATGCTTTAAGTAGTCCTGCGCCCTGAACTTCAAGTATTCGCCGCCGTCCGGCGCGACCACCCGCAGCATCCCATCGTAAAAGTTGACCCGGTTTTGGTCATCCACCAATCCCATATAGTAGGTCTGATGGGTGTACGCATCGGAGAGGATCCACTCCACGTACTGCTTGTTTTTGAGCACCACGTCGTTGAAAAGCTGGAGGCTGAACTGGGCGAACTCCACCGCATGCTTTCCGCCGGCTATGAACTGATCTTGATCCTCTTTCTTCAAGGATTTAGAAATGCCGCCCGGCAATCCAAATACGGGATGGATGACCTTGCCGCCGGCCAACGTAATGAGATCTCGAATCTGCTTCCTCAGCCCGATCACCTCTTTCCCGATCTCCAGCCCGACCTTTCCGAGCACGCCCAGGATATTGCGTTCCGCTTTGGGCGAGGTGGGCCCAACCACGAAGTCGGGGCCGCCCAGAAAGTAAAAGTGGAGCGCATGATCCTCAATCATAAACGCGCAATAGACCATCTCGCGAATCTTGGCGGCGGCCGGCGGCGGCGTCACCTGATACAGATCGTCCAGCGTTTTGGTGGAGGCCATGTGATGAGCGGTTGGGCAGACACCGCAGATGCGCGAGGTGATCTGGGGCATATCCTCCGCCGGCCGTCCCTCAGCGAACTTTTCAAATCCGCGCAGTTCCGGCACCTGGAAGTAGGCGCGATCCACGTTGCCCTGCTGGTTCAGGAAAATATCAATCTTTCCGTGTCCTTCCAGCCGGGTGATGGGGTCAATAGTAATGTGCCGCAGTGCGGGATTGCCGTCAGTGGAGGCGGTGACGTTCTGGACGTTCAACCGAGTTTCCGATCGGGTTTCCGGCATAATTACACCTCCTTCTTTCGCTCAAGTGCGGCCATTGCCGGCACGGTGGTGCAAGAGCGAAGCGGGTAGACTGTATCGGTAAAACGTGCCGGCCGGGTCTGGTATGCGCTGAGCCAGCGTAGCGATCTCCTCCGCCTCGTTGGAATCCAGCAACGAGGCGATGGCGGAGAGCGCTTTGGCGCCGTAATCTTTCACGTGACTGGTGGGACCGAGGCAGCCGGTACAGGGCATATTTGCGCTCAGGCAAGCGGCATTACAGCCACAGCGGGTTGCCGGTCCCAGACAGAGAACCCCCTGGTTCAGCAAACACGTTTTCGAATCGATGATGAGCTGGTGGGGCCGCTTCAGCTCCTTCAAGGAGAGCTTTTCCGGCTTAGTGGCGTTTCGCGGGCATTCGCTGCAGAGCGCCTTATCGCCGGTCAATACCGTGCCTTTGGGCGGCAGGTTGCCGCTCAGCAGCGCGTTTACCGCGTTGACAATCAGGGTAACCGGCGGCGGACAGCCGGGCAGGTAGTAGTCCACCTCGATGGTCTGATCCAGCGTGCGCACCGAATCGCTGAAGGCGGGCAGAGTCAACATACCTTCATCCGCTTCACTCCGCTCCTTCGGCAAAACTCGATCGCGGTTATCCACACTGGGCGCTTCGAGGTAGACGCGGTTCAGGATGGATTCCCGGCTGTAGAGGTTGGCGAGTCCCGGTATTCCCCCTAAGTGGGAGCAGCTTCCGAAGGCGATAACCGCCTGCGCCTTTCGCCGCAACAGCGCGGCCATCTCCTCCTGTTCCGAGGTGCGGATGCCGCCGTTAATGAAACAGGCGGCCAGTTCGCCATCATACAGGCTTTCCACATCCGATCGCTTAAAATCCAGTGCGACCGGCCAAAAAACGATATCCACCGCCTCGACCACCCCTAAAATCGCATCGGCCAGGTCTACCACCGCCTCCTCGCAGCCGCCGCAGCTCGCGCACCAGTAGAAGGCGACTTTAGGCTTCGACATGCCGGCTCACCTCCATTTCAATTTTAATCGGCTTTAGCAGTGGCGGCGTTTGTAGGCGCAGCGGCCCCAGATTGCGGATTTGAGCGGTAAAACCCTCGACCGTCTTTCGCATTTCTTCCGCGCAAGATGCGCAAATCCAATCCAACCTTAAACGCTCCGGCTCGATGCCGAATTGGGGCAACATCTGCTTCAAGAGGGTGACCCGGCGCAGGGCCTTGTAGTTACCTTCCTGGTAGTGGCAGTCGCCCGGATTGCAGCCGCCGATCAGCACCCCATCGGCGCCGCTCCGAAACGCCCATAAAATCAGTTGCGACTCAATCCGCCCCGAGCACATTACCCGAATGATTCGAATGTTCGGCGCATATCGGATACGCGAGGTGCCCACCAGGTCGGCGGCCATATAGCTGCACCAGTTACACAGTATCCCGATGAGTTTTGGTTCAAATTGCTCATCCATTATTGTTCCTCCCACGCTCCTTATGGAGCGAGCATAAAATGAGCTGGCCTACCCAACACCAACCAGCGCCCCCTCGATCTCGGCGTAGAGCTGCTCATCCTGAAAGAGATGCTGTTGAGCGGCGCCGGATGGACAGGCGGCCGCGCAAACTCCGCAACCCAGGCAAAGCGGCTCATTCAGCACCGCCACTTTCTTCTCCTCGTCATAATAGATCGCCGAATAGGGGCAAAGACCGACGCAAATTTGACACCCGGAGCAGTAGCGCTCGTCAATGAAGGCGGTGTTCGGCTCAACCTCGATCACCGATTTATGGGTCAGCGCCAGCACTTCAGCCGCCGCCGCGCCGGCTTGGGCGACCGTATCGGGAATATCTTTCGGACCCTGACATGCTCCAGCCAGGTAGATGCCGGCGCTCATCGTGCTGACCGGCGCCAGCTTCGGGTGACGCTCCATAAACCAGTTTCCGGTTGAGCATGAGATATTGAAGAGCTTGGTGACCTCCTGGGCGTCACGCTGCGGTTCCAGGCCGACGGAGAGGATGACCATATCCACCGGTATCCGACGCACCATACCGATCAGCGTATCCTCCACCCGAATGACCAGCCTATTCTCCTCATCCGGCGTCATGGCCCAATCCGACACCTCCGCCACCTTCCCGCGGATAAAGTGGACGCCCTCCTGCAGCAGCCGGTCGTAAAACTCCTCATATCCTTTGCCGGGGGCGCGGATGTCAATGTAAAAATTGTAAACCTCGGCGCCGGTGCGCTCCTTCATCAGGTGAGCCAGCTTCAGCGAGTACATGCAGCAGACGCGGGAGCACCAGCGATTGGTGTTCTCATCTCGTGAGCCGACACAGTGAATGATGCCGACCGATTGCGGCTTCTGCCCGTTTCGCAGCAAAACCTCGCCGCCGGTCGGGCCGGATGCGTTGAGCAGCCGCTCGACTTCGAGGCCGGTGTAGACGTTGGGGTAGATTCCGTAGCCATAGTAGGGAAGTCGCGACG
Source organism: bacterium (assembly GCA_021842405.1). Lineage (GTDB taxonomy): Bacteria > Armatimonadota > Chthonomonadetes > Chthonomonadales > JAMCWF01 > JAMCWF01. Next base: position 5,753 of record JAKBZR010000094.1, on the reverse strand, counting down.
CATCGAAGGTGTCGAAGCCGGTTGCCACGATAATGCCGCCGACCTCCAACTCCACGATCTCATCCTTCTGGTCGAAATCAATGCCGTCCCGGTCACCGCAGGCATTCACGCAGCCCTTGGGACACTTACCGGTTCGGAATTGGATGCAGGTTTCCGGATCAATCATCGGCACCGGCGGCACCGCCTGCGGAAATGGCACGTAGATCGGCTTGCGCTTGCCGAGCCCAAGGTCAAACTCGTTTGGAAAGCGGGGCTCTTTGAAGACGCACGCTTCGATGCACTCGTAGCAGCCTACGCATTTTTCCTCAACCACGTAACGCGGCTTCTTTTTTACCTTGACCTTAAAATTGCCCACGAATCCGCTCACCTCAACCACCTCGGAGTAGCTGAGCACTGTGATGTTGGGATGGCGGCGCACGGTCGTCATTTTTGGGGTGAGGATGCAGGCGGCGCAATCCAGGGTTGGAAATGTTTTGTCGAACATTGCCATATGCCCGCCGATGGACGGCTCGCGCTCCACCAGATAGACCCTCTCACCCGCATCGGCCATCACCAGGGCGGCATGGATGCCGGCTATCCCTCCGCCCACCACCACCACGCCCGGCTTAACCGGATATTTTTTCGGCTCCAGCTCATCGTGGAAGAGAACCCGCTTGGCGGCTGCTCGGATCATCGCCTTGGCCTTCTCGGTGGCCTCATGCCCGTCCTCCGTGACCCAGGAAACCAGCTCACGGATATTCACCATCTGAAAAAGAAACGGGTTTATGCTGGCCTCGCTCGCGACCTTCCGAAAGGTCTCCTCGTGAATATGGGGCGAGCAGGCCGCCACCAGCAGCCGGGTCAAGCCATACTGCTGGATATCATGTTTGATCATCTCCTGGCCCGGGTCGGAGCACATATACTTGTACTCTTTCGCCACCGCTACGAAGGGCAGTGTGCGGGCGAATTCCACCACCTCCGGCACGTTTACCTTTCCCGCGATATTGGTGCCGCAGTGGCAGATGAAGACACCGATCCGAGGCGGGTGACCATTCGTACTGGAATTAAACCCGGACATTTCTGCCTCCTTCCTGCACGCGGGAGAGCAGATGGGCTGGCAGTGGAATGAAGAGCCGCTGAATACCGAGCGCCCTCGAAGGCAGCCCGAACGCCAATCCCATCAGTTGGGTAAAGTAGACAACCGGCAGGTCAAGGCTTTCACCGAATAGCCGCCTCATCTCACCCTGGTTGCACTCCAAGTTGAACTGGCAGAGCGGGCAGGCGGTGGCGACCACATCGGCGCCGCGCTTTTTGGCCTCTTTCAGTAGGATGAAGCTCAGCCGCAGACCGGTCTCCGGTACCGTACCGCTCAGGGATCCGCCGCAGCATCGCGTCTTCAGCGGCCAGTTAACCGTTTCAGCGCCGATCGCCGCCATCAGCCGATCCATCATCACTGGGCTTTGCTGGTCATCGAAGGTAGCGTATGGGCGCACAATCTGGCATCCGTAGTAGCAGGCCACCTTCATACCAGCCAACTTATGTTTCACCCGGCTGGCGATGCGCTCGGTTCCGATGTCGTTCATCAGCACATCGAGCGGGTGGCGAATTCGGACGCGGTTTTTGAACGAAATTCCAACCGCCTCAAGCCCGGCCGTGACCTGCTTTCCCAACTCGGGATAGTCGGTGATATAGCGTTGAGCGCGGATGAGGCCGAGGTAGCAGGCGCTGCATGCCGCTATCATGTCCACCCCGTCTTTACCGTCCGCTTGTCGCTCCGCCAGGCCGAGGTTGCGAGCGGCCAGCGCAACCGCCTTCCACTCATCCACCGACATATAGCTGGTTGCGCCGCAGCAGTTCCAGTCCGGCAGCTCATCCATCCGGACATCCAGCGCATCAAAAACCGCCTTCAGCGACTCTTCGTAAGCGATCCCATTTCCCTTCGAGGAGCAACCTGGATAATAGAGGTAATCCATCCCAGAACCTCCTTTTCGCGCATGCGCTCCCGCACAGCGCGCTCAAATCAATCGCTAAAACTCAACTTGAAATGCGGATAGCCGATTTAATTTTTTTCCTAAATAGGCAGAATAGACGATTGCCCTGGTTGTGATCGGGGTGTCGTTGACTTGCCATAATGGAACATTTCAGGCTCACTTTACTCATCTTCTCCACCGGCTGAAATCGGTGCAGCAGTCTCCTTTACCCCACCGATCGCAATAGGGTTTGCAACTCTTCGCGGCTCCGAATCGATTCCCGGCGCATACTCATGCGCCCGTGACGTAGGAGCCGGTATCCCAGCGATGCCTGTTTGAGCAACCGCCAGGGGTTGGTTCGAAGGTACACGCGAGCGATGAGTCGCCCCTCGCTGGTGCGGCCGTCTCGCTGTACGGTTTGGAAGAATTCGCGGGCCAGTACCGGGATCGGGAAGCGCTTGGGATAGGCCCCCTCCTGGATGGCTCGCTGTTTGAGGGCGTACATCAGATCGGTGATTTTGATCTGACGCGGGCAGATGACCGAGCAGGCGTAGCATGAGGCACAGAGCCAAACGGTCTGACTGCGGAGAGCATCATTTTTCATCCCGGCGCGGATCATCGCAATGATTCGCCGTGGGCTGTAATCCATATAGATGCTCATCGGGCAGATACCGCTGCACGCACCGCATTGGATACAACTGTAAACCTTTTCACCGCCCGGCATTGCTGCGATTTGGCGACCAAAATCAGAATCGAGCTCCGCCTGATACTTGATCCGGCGTTGGTGCGGTTGTTGGACCACCGAAGCCTCCTTTCCCTTTCGGTACTCCGCCATCAAGGCGAACCACCGGGCCCTTTGAACCGGGATGGGGCCGCATAAACCGGTAATCAAACGCGCGTAAACGGTTCGTCAGACTGGGCCGGACTGGAATGGGCATACCATTGAGTGCCAATCCGGACTCCGATGATTGTAATATGATTTAGATCATCATTTAGTGATATATTTCACAAATAGAATTGAAAATGTTTGCTCTTTGAACACATTCTTATGTTACAATATGCGGTCGAAAATGTCAAGCGGTTTATGAGGGAAATCATAGCCGATTTTTTTAAGGCGATTTCAAGCGGATTGCGTTGATTTATAGGTGAAAAGGAGTATCAAACGGTTCTATTTATTCTGAATTGTTATTCACAATCTATCTGAGTTTCAAGCCAATTTAAGCGGTTTGGGGGCTTGATCGGCATTGCGTGGGAGTTCAGGGGGCGGTATAATCATTTTCGGCGATGCCCGGCACGGTGAAAACGGGATTGCGAAACCATTCGCGATGCCGGTTTCCGTATATGAGAAGTGCATCAAGGTTCCGTTCTCCTCCGGCTTTGCCGATTCGAGCTGACCGGAGCATCTTTTATCGGTACCTTCTCATCCCTAGTCCGCGTAGTGAAAGGAAATTCGATCATGTCTGAAAGAACGGTTACGCTTAAAGGCGATCCACTGCCCGTTTACGGCAAACCCCTGAATAAGGGCGACAAAGCACCCAATTTTAAGCTGCATCAACGATCTGCAAAAGGAATGAAGGACGTCTCGCTGGACGATTACCGGGGAAAGGTGTTGATCCTCAGCGTGGTTCCTTCTCTTGATACACCGGTCTGTGCCACTCAAACCAAGCGCTTCAACCAGGAGGCCGCGAATTTACCGGAAGATATCTGCGTGCTGACGGTCAGCACCGACCTGCCGTTCGCCCAGGCGCGCTTCTGCGGTGACAACGGCATCAACAAGATAGAAACGGCTTCCGACCACCGCGACACCTCATTTGGGGAGGCCTATGGCACTTTGATTCCGCCGCTTCGAATCCTGGCCCGCTCCCTGTTCGTGGTGGGTAAGGATGGCACGATAAGACACGTGGAGTACGTTCCCGAAATTGGCAACGAGCCCGATTACGATGCCGCGCTGAAGGCGGCTCATTCAGCCCGTTGATACGATCCCTCCCGATCCCGGTCTGCAGCAGGATGGCTGATTGATGGTCAAACACTCCCGTAGCCTCGATGTGGTCATCCTGCTCGGCCTCTGCTTCCTCTGCTTTTTCTTTCGGCTCTGGAGCACCGGTCTTTACGATCTCGACGAAGGGCTCTATGCAGAAACCGCCCGCGAAATGGTGCTCACCGGTGATTACATCACTCCGCGGGTCAACCATCGCGCCTTCTTTGATAAGCCGCCCTTCGTCTTCTGGTGCAGCGCGCTCGCCTACCGTCTCTTCGGCTTTAACGAGTTTGCCGCCCGCTTCCCGTCCGCACTGACATCCACCCTGCTGGTGCTGCTGGTCTATTGGATCGGCTCGATATGGTTCGGCCGCCGCGCCGGGTTGCTGGCCGGGATCATGCTGGCACTCAACGTGATGGTCGTCTCGGCCGCACATCAAATGACGATGGACGCCCAGCTCGATTTTTGGATCGCCGCCTCCATCCTCTGCTTCTTTTTGGCGCGGCAATCCGAAAAAAACTCTTTTTGGTGGTATCACCTCGCCTGGGCAAGCGCCGGGATCGGCATCTTGACCAAAAGTTTGATCGGGATCGTGTTTCCCGGTTTAACCATTATCGCCTATTGCGTCTCATTCGTGATGGCGAAACAGCGTGAAGCGGGCCGGAAATGGACGATCGGCGGCGTGCTGGCTCCGGCCTGGCAAGAGATTAAAAAGGTTCATTTCATCTCCGGCATTCTGGTTATGCTATTGGTGGCGGGGCCGTGGCACTATTTAGACTATCGCGCCAATGGATTCATCTTCATTCGCGAGTTTTTTATTCACCAGCAGTTGGAGCGGTTCGAGGCGAAAGATTTCAGCCACAACTTACCCTACGGCACCTATGTGCTCTTCTTTTTAATTGGGTTCTTTCCCTGGAGCACCTTTTTCCCCGCCTCGCTGACTGTTCGATCGGGCCGGGAGGAGCGAAGTGATACCACCGAGTTACGGCGCCTGCTGATCTGCTGGTTCTTTACCATCTTCATCTTCTTCTCGCTGAGCCGATCCGAGTTGATCAGCTACCTGCTACCAGGCTATGCCGCCGCCGCCTTACTGGTCGGCGACTGGTGGTCCCGCCGGATTGAGGATGGGTTGGGGATGAAAGCGCTGCGGTGGTCATTCGGCGTCATCCTCGTAACAGCCGTCGTTGCGGTCGTGATTGTGGTGGGGTGGGTGAGGCCGGACGTGTTGAAGAAGGGCTTGATGCCCGATCCGGTGTTGAGAAAATTTATCCTCGCCCTGCTGGTCTGGGCGATCGGCGGTCTGATTGCAACCGTTCTGATCTGGATCAACCAGCGCCGAGCGGCTTTCGCTGCACTGGCCGGAATGATGATTATTTTTATCGGAGTGGCGGTAACGCTGGGATTAAGCACCTATGAGAACACGGTGTTGAGACCGCTCCACAGCCTTGCACGTGAGGTCAGTCGCATCGCACCACCGGATGCGGGCATCGCCTGGTTCGGGCTGGGTAGTTACCGAAAGCCGAGCATTTTCTTTTATCTACCGAACCGGTTGTTCAAAACCGGAGGGCCGGGCGTGTACGAGCCCCACACCCTAGCCGAGATGGAACAGGAAATAAAAGATGGGCAAGTCCAATACATCATCACGACGGCCAAAGGGGCCGACCATCTACTGCCGGCGCCCGGATTGAAAATTCTCAACCAGCATCGCAACCAGTGGTATTTGATCGAAGCCAATAGGCCCGCTGTGATGCCGGCATCAAAGAAATCGCCGTCTCCCGGCCCGAATCGTCCGATTGCGCCGGCTAAAACTTAGGCGCCGTTCAGAT